>DNBN01000280.1 GCA_003491845.1 Porticoccaceae bacterium
TTGCCATCAACAGAGCTCAAGTCCCAATATTTCACATCAGTCATATTGGCAATGGCAAATTTTGTAGACATGTTTTCAGTCAACTGATAATCCACAAATATATCATAAGTTACCCTGCCTGGAAGCTCTAAGGCCGGGTTACAACCGCCGCGACCGCAGCTTGGAGCTAAATCGCTCGGCCCACTAGCAACCATTGTAGTAATGCCCCGCACACTTAAATGGCCATCGTCTGAACGCCAATGAATAGAAAGAACACCTTCAGATGGATTGATACTGAGGAGCTTTGCACCAGCACTTTCTCCATAGGTGCGATTCGCTGATAATGTAGCTGCAAAATTATCAGACAACTTTTTTTGCATTTCAAACTCTAGACCTTTAATAGTTACGTCACTTTTGTTGACATACTGGTAGATCGAAATTCCCCGTGGTGTTGCACCAGTTAAATCCGTTTCAATAAACTTTTCATAGTCTGTCTGATAAGCGGCCAAGGACCATTTTAGGTCTGTATGATTTCCTCTCAAACCTATTTCAAAACCTGCACTTTCTTCAGATTCTAAATCTGGGTTAGGCGCCACGCTATAGAAATACGCAAAATTGGTGAATGTTAGGTTGGCACTTTCATAATCCGGACTTCTAAACCCTTCTGCATACTGAGTGAACACAGAAATATCGTTGCTTATGTCATATAAAAATCCAAATTTGGAGGACAGCGCGCCATCGTCAATATTAGCTAAACTATTTTGTGCAGCATTGCTGTTATTAAATAATTTATCAGTACGTGGCGTCAGTTCATATTGGTCGTATCTAAGACCTATCACCATGGTAGCTCTGTCGGTTAACTCAATCCGATCATTTATAAAAATACCTGTTCGTTTAGTCTGCGTATCTGGAAAAGTTTTGTTTGGAAAAATGTCAGCACCAAACACACTAGTCGAAACCTCAGTGATTGGGTCTGTTGCTGTTTTATAACGTGGGCGTTGGACATCAATATACTCTAATTCAGCACCATAGACGATCTGATGAGATGTTTTAGCGCTGCTTTCTATGCGCTTAAACATTTCAATAGAGATACCCTTTATAGATTGATTAAACTGGTAGTCTGCAAAGATCGCAGTCAATGCTGTTGGTCCCACATTGAGACCACCCCCAAACGTTTGGGTTTGCTCATTAGTAATTTGAGACTGATCAGTGCTTTGTGTGTAAAAACTAATCTTACCTTGATCGGTCCAAACCGTATTATTGTCAAAGCTATAGTCCAGAGAGAATCGGTCTCTGTTTCCTTTATCTGTGCCTAGTGATTCTGACGTGTTAACAATTGCCGGGAAGAAACTCATACCAATATCGGTTTGTAGATCCCAATCCCCCTGCCAGCGCTGAACATCGGCGGTAAAGGTCAATTCTGACATTTCAGAAATTCTATATTTAAACTTTGCAAATAGACTCTCTTGATCTCCGTTCATTGGGTTTGGTGTCAATAGGGCACCATTATGAAGTTCGGTCTCGTTCATTTGATGTTTAGTTATCTGCACAAGAGTGTCTAAGTCATGTCCTGTTGTGGCACCTAGAATACCCACGTTTGTTCGGCTAGAGGATGAATCATATTGAGCTGAAACTGACAAGTAAGGCGACCCTTCCAATGCCAAATCCTCTGGATCTTTAGTGATATAGGAAACGACGCCAGCTAGGCCATCAGAGCCATAAAGCGCTGAACTTGGTCCTTTGAGAATCTCAACCCTTTTCAAAAGACCCATGTCTACAACATCTCTGCCGTAGCCGGTATAAGCATCCGCAACACGAATGCCATCAATTAATATATTGACTCGCTTGCCGCCTAAACCTCGAATAGATACACCATCATTATAGGTTCTACCATATGCCTGGCGACGATTAACAGAGACGCCGACTGTTGTAGCCAGTAAGTCTTGTAAATCATTAACCATGCGACTACTGATATCCTCTCCAGAAATCGAAGCAACGCTGCCAACAACTTCACTAAGAGGAACTGGATAACGAGAGGATACAATGACAACCTCGTCCAAATAATCAATCTCTTGCTCAGACAACTTTTCTTGTGCAAAAACGCCAGAACTGATCCACACCAAGATGAAAACAGTGACAGCCAAAGACAGCCACTTTTGATTGAATTTACTACTCCATTTATTACTCATACTTGCTCCTATTTGATGATCACTTAATGAATTAAATACCATATTTACTGGTAATGATAATCATTATGATTTACATTCGCAATAATTTCCATATAATGGCCGCATGAAATATTTATTATTAGTAATTGGTTTGGCTATTTCTGCTCAAAACGCAGACGGCTGCAGTCCGGCAAAAGATTCAACACGAATAGCCGTTGGTGGTGGCTCGATTACCGAAATTCTTTATTTTTTGGGTGTAGAAAAAAAGATAGTAGCCTTAGATATAACCTCAAACTATCCGCCAAAGGCAAAGAGCCTGCCTTCGATTGGCTATGTTCGGAATCTTTCAGCTGAAGGTATCTTATCGTTGCGCCCAACACTTATTCTTGGCGAAGATGACATAGGCCCTTCTGAGGTGGTTTCGCAAATCAAAAGTATGGGCATTGATCTTGTTGTCATAGAGGAGGAGCATTCTGCTGATGGCATCGTAAAAAAAATTCAATGTATAGCTAAGATTATTGATAAAAAATCGGTTGCTAAAGAAATCATTGACCAACAACTGATTCCAACGATTAAACGCCTAGAGATACAAGCTAAAAAAGTAAAAGCTAGGCAGACATCCATTATGTTTATCTTAAGTATGCAGGGTGGCTCGCCAATAGTAGCGGGTAAGAACGTTTCTGCAGACGGCTTAATAACGATGATTGGCGGCACTAACAGTCCAGGTAACTTTAGCGGATGGAAGCCGGTTAGCACAGAAGCGATTATTACCGCCTCACCTGAGGTTATTCTGATATCCGCACGGGGCCTGTCCGGGTTCGGTAGTATCGAGGAGCTCAAATTACACCCAGCACTAAAATTCACTCCAGCAGTAAAAAACCAAAAAATATTTGTAATGGATGGCATGGAAATGCTTGGATTTGGACCAAGAACACTAGATGCGGCACTTTCGTTAGCTGAAAAAATATCCTTATAAAATGGATAAATCAAATCATAATCTTATGTTCACAAATACCCTTGGCTATACTAAACAGTCCTTAATCCTATTTTTACTAATTATTTTAGCTGTCTTTAGTGCCATTGTTGCAAGCACCAACGGTAGTTTTGAGGTGTCAGTTGTTAACCTAATAAGGGGTTCTGCGACAGACTTGCAATCGCTGGTGATAATGCAAATCAGACTTCCTCGGGTGATATTATCGGCCCTAGTGGGTGCTAGCCTAGGACTATCTGGAGCTGCTCTTCAAGGGCTGTTTAGAAATCCACTAGCGGATCCGGGGCTCATTGGTGTATCTGCAGGTGCGGCGCTTGGAGCTGCAATTGTTATCATTATCAGCCCTGCATTTCTAATAGACTCATCAATAGGTCCCTTTTTATTACCTTTAGCTGGTATATCTGGTGCAGCAGGCGTTATTTTTTTTCTCTACCTTTTAACCAAAGGCTTTGGACACCAAGGTGTTACCTATATGTTGTTAGTAGGTATTGCTGTAAATGCTATCGCTGGAGTTGCCATTGGCATACTGACCTATATTAGCTCTGATGCTGAACTACGCACCCTAACCTTCTGGACCATGGGAAGCTTTGGCGGTGTCACATGGAATTTACTGACCCCTGCCATCGTCGTCATCTTAGGAGCCATGCTTTATATGGCTCCTGCCTACCGTGCCTTGGATCTTATTCAATTAGGGGAGGTAGAAGCTTACCGCCTAGGTGTGGATGTAAAAGGATTGAAATATCGAGTGATTATGTCTGCTGCTGCAGCAGTTGGAGCTAGTGTTGCTCTATCCGGGATGATTGGTTTTGTAGGACTAGTGGTACCCCATGTCGCGCGCATGCTAGGCGGTGTTAGTCATCGCTATTTGTTACCCGCATCCGCCACCCTAGGCGCTGCACTTATGATCAGCGCTGATATGCTAGCTCGCATGGTAGTTCAGCCTGCAGAATTACCTATAGGCCTCATTACTAGTGCCATTGGCTCGCCTTTTTTTCTTTGGCTCATTTTTAGAATGAAACAAAATGTCTATTAAATCTGAAGCTGTTGATGTGAGTATTAATCACGTTAAGCTACTGCAACAATTGTCTGTAGAGCTACTACCAGGAGAAGTAGTGGCGCTCGTTGGGCCAAATGGCGCGGGGAAATCAACGCTTTTACGTGTTTTAGCTGGTGATATTACTCCTACCCGCGGAAATGTTTTTTATGAGCGGCAAAATATTGCTAACCTTTGTATTCTTCAGCGTGCTCACTATCGCAGTGTGATGTCACAATCTCAACCAATGATTTATGACTATAGTGTCAGGGATATTGTTTCAATGGGATGGCTACATGGCGATAATGAAGTGCACGAAAACACCCTGGAGTTAGCACTACAGAAGACTATAAAAAAGTGTAATATTGACCATCTGGGCAACCGGCGGTTTAACACTCTGTCTGGTGGCGAGCAAAAACGAGTGCACTTTGCCAGAGCATTACTGCAACTGTGGTTACCTGATTCATCTTCAAAGCACCGTTATTTGCTCCTTGATGAGCCCTTAGCTAATCTAGATATGACCCATGAAATTAGTATGCTTGGGGTAATAAAGCAGTGTGCTGAAGAAGGTATCGGCGTGTTAATTGTCCTGCATGATTTGAATCTAGCCGCTAAGTTTGCAGACAAAATAGTCTTATGTGACCAAGGCAAAGTTGTCAGCCAAGGTACTCCTGAGCAGGTGTTTGATAGCGAGGTTCTAACCTCCGTTTACGGTGTAACAATCACGCTATCCCAAAATCCACTAACTATTAGCTATTATTAATTATGAAAGATATAAAACTTCCCTCCGAATTAGAGGCCGTTAATTTATTTCGATCTAGCGAAACAGCTATTCTGTCGACGTTATCTAAAAGCACTGACAACTACCCGTTCGGTAGTTTTACAACCTATGCAACCAGCTGTAATCGTGACCTATTTGTTTATACCAGTGATATTGCTGAACACACGAAGAACATCCTCCATGATTCTCGTGCCTGCCTCACTATAACTAGTGTTACCACTGATGGGGACAAACAGACTAGTCCCCGTTTGAGCTTAATAGGTGATTTGGTTCCCGTAAATAGCCAAGACATTAAGAAATGCAAAACCAGGTTTTTGACATTTTTACCCAAAAGTGAAAAGTATTCCCAAATGCATGGATTTAACTTTTACCAACTTAACATTATCAAGGCAAGATGGATTGGTGGGTTTGGCAAAATCGCCTGGTTAAATAACCACCATTGGATCATGGAGAATCCTAGCTGGGAGAAAAATGAATCAGCAATGATTGAGCACATGAATCAAGACCATCGCAATGTAATTGGCTCTGCTCTTAATGCTACATTTGGAATTTCAGATCCCGAGGCAAAAATGATAGCCATATGCACCGATGGCTACTACATAAAATCGAAAACCAAGTGCTATTTTATAGGATTTGATCAGCCTTGTTACTCTCAAGAAACGGTTCGCAGCGCCCTAGTAAAGCAGGCGCATGCCCATCGCTCTTATGAGCTAAATAAAAATAATGTTAAGGAGAATCTGCACTCACTCTAATTAAGGAACCCTCATTACCATCGACTGCGAGAATCAAACTACCATCGGGTGCCTCAGCAATGCTTCGTATACGACCAAATTCACTGAACATGATATCTTCGCTAATGACCTTATTTTCGGACATAGCTAAACGACGAACATCACCCGGAACTAGCGCAGAAACAAAAAGACTGCCCACCCACTGAGGGAACATAGCGCCTTGATAGAGCACCATATCAGAGGGAGCTATGGAAGGTACCCAATATTTAATCGGCTGTTCCATCCCAGGTTTCTCGGTAAATGGGGATATAGTCGCTCCACTGTAATCAACACCATAGGTTATTGCAGGCCAGCCATAATTTTTACCTGGTTGTATAATATTAAGCTCATCGCCCCCTTTGGGACCGTGCTCATGTTCAAATACAGTGCCATCTTTAGCAATTATAAGTCCCTGAGGATTTCTATGCCCGTAAGACCAAATCTCTGGTAAGGCACCAGGGGTGCTCAAAAAAGGATTATCACTGGGAATACTACCATCATCATTGAGCCGCAGTAGCTTGCCAAAATGATTATCCAGCGACTGGGCTTGCTCACGGTAGTTAAAGCCATCTCCAGACGTTATCAACATAGTACCGTCTGCTAAAAACTGAATTCGAGCGCCGTAGTGAGCGGCAGTTTTGCGCAAAGGATCTGATTTGAAAATAGTAGTTACATCAGATAGTTTATTGCCCTGTAAACGACCACGCACAATCACCAAGGCGTTGCCTTTTCTATCCGTTGTATCTGCAGCCGAAAAAGAGAGGTATACAAAACGATTGACGTCAAATTTAGGGTGCAGAAATATCTCTGATAGACCGCCTTGACCGGCATAGAGTACATCTGGAACTCCAGCGACTGGATTAACATCCAGTTGCCCATTTATAATTCTGCGCAAAGCACCTGATCGCTCAGTCACTAGCCAGTCATTATTTGAAATGAAAGCGATACTCCAGGGATTATCTAAACCTTTGACCACAACCTTGGTTTGATAATCGGAGGTTTCTGCAGCAACAACTGCACCTATCATAAAACCACAACATAACCAGTAACTAATCGACTTAATCATGAGCTCGTCCTTCATCTCCTGTTACTGCAAAAAAATATCCACTAAGTGCACCACCTGTAATCAAGCAACACTTACCAATAAAAGTGCGTGCCCCAGCAATAAGGTCTAAGTTATAAAATGCTAGGGGCATTAGAACAACTATTGCAAACAGTGCCGCAGCACCAGCAAACATATAACCAGGCACGCGCGCTAAACCAGTATATTTTATGACGAAATGCGCTACAACGAAGGCTATTAATAAACCCACCAATACAACACCAATAATAGGCACTTCGCCGTTAAAGCTCATACCGATAAGGTCACTTAACAGAGTAGAAATAAAAACGACAAGACTAATTGGCATATCAACTGAGAGTAACCAAAACAAATTAGACATTGATGTTTGCACAGCCATTACGCCCATAGCAATAATCACTGAAACTAGAAATCTGCTGCTAATAGAGAGCATAGTGTATTACCATCAAGATTTAACTAACCATGATGATCATATTTTTCGTACACTTTTTCAACCTAATCCTTCGCTTTAATGAAATTAGTAAGCACTGATGACAGTTTTTCTGCTTTGGTCCATTGAAAAAAATGCTTGCCTCCTATCATCTGATGAGGTTGATTCTTGGTACCTGGCACCTTAGCTAAAAAGTGCTTTTCGAACCCATTAGTTACAGGGTCATCGCCAGCGCCCACGCACAAAAATGGTTTTTCAAAGGTGGAAAAGAATTCCCAGGCTTTTCTCTGGGCATCCAATGACTGATCAGGGATGCTGGGAACCTGACTGGGCATAGCGCGCACAGCCATTTTATAGGCAGGCGAGGGGAAAGGGGCTTCAAACGCACGACTTATCTCCGATCCGATTGGCAACAATCTGTTCAGCCGAAGTTTTACACTGATTAGGTCTATTAAGACCTGGAATTTAGATCGCTGCTCCATCATCGAAGAAGCAATAATGCCGGCAGGGGGATTGACGGTATCCCAGGTGTATTTCTGCCAATAGGCGAAAGACCTAGTGCCAGCATAAGGGTCCTCGCCACCAAACCCATTCATTTTACTCACCTGTTTAGACATTGATGCCATAGTGATAGTTTGAGCGCTTGCCCTAAAGGCTAAAATTTCATCCACCACCTGCTGTGGAACATCTGGGTTGTATGGCAGTCCAGTATTTCCCATTGCCACCTTGATAAAACGGTCATCATTATCTGCCACCACGCGCAATCCAATCAGGCCACCCCAGTCCTGTCCAAAAAAAGTTAAATTAGAAAAGTCATTTTTCACCAACCACTGACTCATCCAGTCTACTTGGTGCTGATAACTATAATCTTCTCTCGCCGCTGGCTTATCTGATTTACCATAACCGGGCAAATCCGGTGCGATCACACGAATTCCTGCTTTAACTAAGTAGGGTATCATTCGCGCATAAAGATAGCTCCAGACCGGTTGGCCGTGCATAGCCAACAGCAGAGGACCATCTTTAGGGCCTTCATCTATGTGATGAATTCGCAAAGTTGACCCATCCTGAGTTTGGATATCTGTATAGTGTGGCTTAAATGGGTAATCTTTTAGTTCGGCAAAGCAATTATCCGGTGTGCGTAAAATTTTCATCGGAACCCCACATTGGTGTCTTTATATATTGGCATTATATATGCCAATATATAAATTACAAGCGACAATAAACTTACTAGAAAAATTTTAATTAAGACTTTTTCCACGTCCAATTAGAATTGATCAAATAATTAATAAGTGAGGCGCTTATAATGCCGAGTAAATTAGCTGCAAGGTCATTAAACATAAAGTACTTATAAGCGACATAGAACAATATGTAATTGGCTAACCCCGCGATACCTGCGACAGAGTGAAATCGTAAAAAACGCATCATCACTGCAGTCTGAGAAGGCCGGTCTTTAAATGTCCAGATATGATTAAGAATAAAATTCGATATCAATGAGGCTTCAATAGAAAGCAAGGGCGCCGTCTCCACTGACATCCCCAAGTGGCGAGTTAGAAACCAATAACCCCCCAAATTTATAGCAACACCAGAAAAACCAACTATAGAATAGCGTATAAAATCAGCATGACTATGAAAGCCAAGTTTTGGAATATTGATTAGAAATTCCCACTGATCGTTCCAAGATAACTTTGAATCTCCCCCTTTTCGGCTAACAAAAACAATCGGAATTTCTTTTACTTTAGCACCAAGAAGGACAAGCTCACAAAGTAAAGATGATTGAAACGAATATCCTTTAGTTGCCAAAAATCCTAGATTACAACGCTGTAAATATGATGCGGAAATACATCGATAGCCGGAAGTGCAGTCGTTGACATGCCGCACACCGCCAACATAGCGTACTAATAGATTACCCACTTTACTAATCAGCTTTCTACGTAGAGAAAATTCAGGTGTAGCACCGCCAGCTACAAACCGAGATCCTATTACTAATGAATACCCTTGATCTACTTGATTAAGAAACTCCGGAATTACGTCTGGATTATGCTGACCATCAGAATCCATTTGAAATAAATAGTCAGGGTTAAATTTCTCCAACGCATGAGAAAATCCACGCTTGTAAGCGTCACCCAAACCAACCTTGTTACCGGTAATCATAGTCAATAAGGAGGACTCTGCAGATCGTTGTATCACTATGGCCTGAGTACTATCAGACGAATTATCATCCACTACCAAGATCCGAAATGCATAACCCGGACATTTGTCTTGATTAGCAAAAATAGCGTCGATCGTCTGGCCAATGTGAGCCTCTTCATTGTATGTGGGTAAGACAAAGCAAACTATTGGTTTATCTGCATTTTCAGTAGTGTCAGGCATTGCTAAATCCAAGAGTTGAACCACATTATTTGGTGAAACCGCCATTGTTCTATTTCCAAGCCTAGCTGCAAGGGCAACCAGTAAATAGCCGCACCAATTACCAGAATTAAAATACCTCTATATAACAACTCAGCGATTTTTTCTTTTCTTAACGTTAACTTGTACAACACCAGTGCCAAACCAATCAAGGCAAAGCCTGATGCCGGCTGATAATGGTGTAGAAATAACGAACGAGAAACCAATGACCAAGGTAAAAAGTTACCGTAAAAACCGATCAAAATAAAGGACAATACAGCAAAATCTGGTCCTATGCGCTGCGCCGTAAAACGATTTTTCACCAACATAATCCAATAAGCCGTTAGGATAAAAACCGCAATGATAGAAAATAAAGCCAAAGCTGGATTAGGGAACAGATGCACCGCTGTGTACATAGTTTGATAACTACCACTTGGTAGCATCACCTGATCACTTGAGAAATAATATGCCATTGGTCTCAACATCAGTGGCCAGGTATACCACTCCGACTGATAAGGATGTAGCTTTGCTTCTACATGACTGATATGGAAATCTGCCATATAACGGTGTTTATCAACATAAGAAAAGCCATCCACTGATAACGACTCTGGAACCCAAATCACCACATAAACCATTAGAGGGACACCCAACAAGAGGAATAATAGTTTTATTGACAATGGGCTTGGACAATTCAAAAAATTATCATGCATAGGTTCGATGGAGGGCCTACTGTTATATGACAAAAACCAAAACAACAAAATAATGGCAGGGACCACACCCCAGAAGCCGACCCCATTCCACTTAATAGAAATAGCTAGACCAAGAAAAACCATAGCCATTAAAAAATAACTACTGGACTGGGTAGTACTATTCATCCACTTTAAAAAATACAGCAAGCCCAGAAATCCAAAAAAACACAGGTAAATATTAATCAAACCAATTCTAGAATCAACTATAAGGGCACCATCTAAACAAAAAAATAATGCTACCAAAATCGCAAAATGCTGGTTATCTATTAATTCTTTACTCACTTTGTAAGAAACATAAATTAGCGCCGTTCCAGTTACGGCATTAAGCCAACGGTAGCTAAATGGATCAAGATTAGACAATTCAAAACCAGTGGAGACCAGGCTGTCTGTCCACGGTATTAAATAGTATAGGTAAATACTCAGTGACATTAGATAGGCGCCCAGAGGCGGATGCACTGAATCAAAGGTTCCACCCGATAAATATTGTAATCCATACTGAGGGTAAAATATTTCATCGAACGTCACGCCAGGCATTGCACCCAACTGATAAAACCGCAGTAACCCACCAAGTAAAACAAGCAATAATAGGGGTAATTTTAGTATCAATCTTTGCATTTTTTAAGCGCCGAGAAAAATCATAAAATAAGTATAACCAAAGTGTTATAAATTGGGTCTTTAAATCTTAATATGAGCGTGAAAAGACCCACCAAAGGAAACTAAAATGCAATTAGCAAACACTCCAATACCCACGTGAGTTTTACTGATAATATTGAGCATTGAACTATTTAGTGACAACAAATAGCGCCCTTCAAGCGCGTTGCAAAAATAAAGTTTATCGATCAGCATTATTGCCACTTTTTTAACGGTGTTTTCTATGAAGCTTCAGAATTACATCTATGGACTACGAGCAATCCTAACGATTTTTCTAGTAGTAGTTATCAACAATAGTGTTGCTGAAAATAACGCCATGAAACCTTTAATGGCCGATAATTTTACAATAGGCAACACAACTGTGTCTCCTGGTAAGACCTATAGAGGCATGTTAAAAGTACCAGGCGGTAATGATAAAGTCACATCATTCATTCCAATCACAGTGCATCATGGCATCAACAAAGGACCCGTTCTATCTTTGATAGCCGGGATTCATGGCTCTGAGTATTCTCCGATTATCGCAATGCAGGCGATGGCCAAAACAGTCGATCCGTCACAACTCAATGGGACACTTGTAATTGTACACATAGCAAACATACCTGCTTTTACTGGCCGGACTGTTTACTTTAGTCCAAATGACTTAAAAAATTTAAATCGCTCCTTTCCTGGAAGTATTAATGGCACCATCACAGATCGAATTGCCGATGTACTTACAAATGAGGTAATTGCGCGTTCTGACTATTTAGTAGATATTCATGCCGGAGATGCCAATGAAAGTTTACGCCCTTCATACAGCGCATATTATGCTGAAGCTGGCGGAGACAACGTAGTAAAAGAGTCAAAAAGACTCGCAATAGCATTTGGTCTAGACACTATTGTGCAATTTGCTGGTTCTTATAAATCTGTCAATGAAGCGATCTATACCAGTGCACAAGCTGTAACGCTAGGTGTACCCGCAATAGATATTGAGTCTGGCGAATTGGGTATAGTAGATAATAAATATATAGACCCTATCATTGTTGGTTCCCTAAATATTATGCGCGAACTAGACATGATTATTGGCCAGCCAAAATTGCCAACTAATCCATTGTTAATAAATTCTAGAACACGAATTTATAGTAACCATGATGGTATTTTTTATGCTGATCCAAAGATTAGCGTGGGAGACTACATAACGGCTGGAACGTCCTTGGGCACAATTACTGACTATCATGGGAATACATTAGAAAATATAAGAGCGCCAGCTTCCGGAGTTCTATTAATTTTATTTGGTACTCCACCGGTAAACAAAGGTGACAATATTGTGGTGATTGGAAGTATCACTAAATCTACCGATAATTAAAGCCTTTATAGTAACTTGCCCCAAATTTTCTAGGCAGCTATGATCCGTAACATATTACATTTCATATACACACTTTAGGTGATACTTTTCACAAAGTACTAAGCCGTCAACAGAGTTGTATATGTTTAACCCTTTGGTCCTCTGTGACCCAAGATCAGTGATGCTAAGATAAACAGAGGCAGTATTAAAAACAAAGGGTTTACTTTACATGAACAATATCCTAGCAGAGTTTACATAGAGTAAAGCTCTTAATGTAGTCCCAAAAATTCACGTCTTTGGGACTATCTATTACAAAATAGTATAGCAATTTTGAGCCTCAAGATATAAACGGCTGACCCCGGACGGCTTGAACAAAAGTCAGCACAGAAACTACTGTGTAACTTCCCGAAAATAACACCACTAGTGAACACGCAAAGCCTCTACTCCAATGTTTGGGTAGCAACAAAGCAAATAACGGCACGACTTGCATCGCGTGCATACCAAAGAAGTGAGCTACTCTAAGGTCACCCCCGCTCTTAGCCCAGTTAAACAGCCATACACCATTTGCATCTGACGCAGCAGCGTCTACCCAATGGCCCGTTTGACTACCCAGATATTGACCAAAACCCCCACCCAAGACAAAAGTTAGCACTAAACCAATAATAATGGCCAACACTATAGGGTCATTTCTTACATTATTACGGCCAATAATCCAAGCAAACCACAGCGGTGCCGTTACCAGCCAAGTGGCTCCAATACCCATCAGCATATACATTATTTCTCGAAAAGGCGTCGTAACATTAAAGTGTGAAGCTTCACCCAAGGCGCCACTGATAGTGATATATACCATTTCAGCTAATGCGACCCACACCAGAGATACAGCAATAAGGCGACCTACCCCTCTTTGAAGATAGCCTGATGGGAAATAACGAACAAAAGCTAACAACGTAGCAAAGAATACTGCCAATGATAAAGCGAATTTAAACGGTTTAGCCCATACCGAAACGCCATTAAACAATCGATCGTCTATGCTGCCAGCCAAAAAGCAGGCCATGGTCAATCCCAGTAAGCCAACCGTGGTATAAAACCAAATTGGTTCAAGACCTCTGTAGGTTTGATAGTTTTGCCTTAATGAAGCATAGAAAATCGATAGGTTTTGCACTACTAAGCCTCCTTCACTAGTGTTTTTTTAGTTGCGCGGCAAATTAGTTTAATCATCCAGTAAAGGACCAAACCTCCAGGACCAAACATTAGAGTTGCAAAAAGACAAGGAATTACTAGAAGATGATGGATTCCTTCTTGCTGAGCATCGTTTACCTCCCAAGCACCAACACACAGATCGAATGCCAAATAATGAATCCAACCTGCCAGAATTAATTCTGGCATTGAAAATAGCGCACTAACAGCCGCCAGTGAATTAAATCCTGCACCGTCTGGAACTGAACCAAAATTATTCATCATAAGCCAGATATAAAAAATGCCGATTAACAATGGTGCAACAACCGGCGCAACCCAATCCCGAGTTACATACCAACGAGGAGCGAGCGCAAGGCCAAGCCAACCCACCATGGCAATATTACTACATAGACTGAATATCTGTTCTAAGCTCATCCTATTTTTCCTGTTGAAATATATCAGTCCCATCACCATAATCCAACGCTAAACTGTCAGTTATGCACAGCTATAGATGCTTGGGAACTACATGTATTGGCAGCCTATGTCTAGGACCATGATAATAGATCAGAGTAAATAGGCACCTGAATTGCGATAAAAGTGTATATAACAGTAAAACGCTGCACGACTCAGAATTAATCAGCAACTAACGTAGCTATATCTGAGAAGAGAGAACAGAAGAAGACGTCAGTACAAAACACTGTTGGAATATTCTAAATTTTCGCGCTCTAGACGCACTACAGGGTAATCGGCAATCCTAGGTTGATGCCCTATAAATAATAGTTTACTGCCCGCTCGCCTACCACACACCTAACCAGGCAAGTAATGCTGTAACACCCATCAAAATAGCACCGGGCATTCTTAATAAAACTCTGTGCTTTCCTAAACCAAGAACCACAAATAAAATTGAACCTAAAAGGTTAATGCTAATTATTGGATAAGCAGCTATAGCAAATTGTGGATTATAGGCTATGTATATCAAGGTTGAGGCGCTTATAAAAAGCACAATAGTAAATACGTGCCAAGAAACAAGACTTAAAGATTTCGTTAATGACTGCATGTCGCTATCATTTACATTTTTAGTGTAAATTTTGCCACCAACCAATCCATGGAACACCATCCCAACTAAAGAAATAATCGCACCAGTCATCAGAAACCAATAATCCATTGCTGCCATTCCTTCCACAATTGTCTCCTTTTAATTCACCCTTCAAACCTACTCCACAGTAACGGACTTGGCTAAGTTCCTTGGCTGATCAACATCTGTTCCTTTTAGAACAGCCACATGATATGACAACATTTGTAATGGTAAGGTATAAATAATTGGTTCAAGACTTTTAGGGACCGGCGGCATATCAATCACTGTAATACCAGGCTCACTAGTGAAATTAGCGTTACAGTCTGCAAAAACAAATAGCTCGCCGCCTCTAGCACGGACTTCATGAAGATTAGATTTTAATTTATCTAAAAGGTCATTATTGGGTGCTACCGTTACCACTGGCATATCTTCGTCTACCAATGCAAGAGGACCATGCTTTAACTCGCCAGAAGGGTATGCTTCAGCATGAATGTAAGAAATCTCTTTAAGTTTCAACGCACCCTCAAGCGCAATAGGGTATTGTTCCCCTCGGCCTAAAAATAGCGCATGATGCTTACTGGCAAAGGCTTCAGAGGTTTTTTCAATCACGGTATCCAATGCAAAAACCCTTTTGCAAAGCTCTGGCAATCGATGCAGATTTTCAACCATTTCTTTTTCCTGCGCTCTATCAAGGCCAGTATGTCGGCCCAAAGATAGAGTAAATAGCTGTAATGCAACCAGCTGCGTAGTAAATGCCTTAGTAGACGCCACGCCTATTTCAGGACCAGCCATCGTCATCAAAGAAATATCTGATTCACGAACCAAAGAACTGTTCGCGACATTGCAAATAGCTAAAAAACCCAGATAGCCGCTTTCTTTAGCTATACGCAACGCCGCTAAAGTATCTGCCGTCTCACCAGACTGCGAAATAGTCACAAATAAAGATCCATCTGGCACTGCTACTTTGCGGTATCTATATTCACTTGCAACTTCAACCTGACAAGGGATACCCGTCAGATCTTCTAGCCAATATTTGGCGACTAACCCAGAATGAAAACTGGTGCCACAGGCAATTATGTGAATGTTTTTGGTTTGCGCAAAGAGGCGTTCCGCTTGATACCCAAAAATAGCCTCATGAATGTGATCATCAGCAATACGTCCAGCAGTAGTATTTCCCAGTACGGTTGCTTGTTCGAACATTTCTTTTTGCATGAAATGCCGATATATTCCTTTATCTGCCTGATGATCAACGTCTTTAATCTGGTGCTCTTCACGTTTAGCAATTGCACCTTTACCGTTATATACGGTATAACCATCACTGCGCAGTTCAACCATGTCACCTTCTTCAAGGTAAACAAATTTGTCAGTTACCTGACGAAGCGCCATTTGGTCAGACGCAATAAAATTCTCATCTATACCAACTCCAACGACCAATGGACTGCCGCTACGAGCGCCAATAAGTAGTTGCGGTTCGTCTTGGGACATAACGCCTAAGGCATAGGCGCCTTCGAGACGCTTAATAGTACTAGTGACAGCACCGCGTAGATCTTCGCCCTTAGTTAAATAAAAATGTACCAAATGAGCAATGACTTCCGTATCAGTCTCAGACACAATGGTGTATCCAGATCCACGTAATTCCTCACGTAACAAGTCATGATTTTCGATAATGCCATTATGTACTACTGAAACGCCAGCAGAGATATGGGGATGAGAATTAAGACTATTAGGTTGTCCATGGGTAGCCCAGCGAGTATGGGCTATACCACTATTGCCAGATAGGGGATCTGCGTTGCACAGGTCTTGGAGATCAGCCACCTTACCAACAGTTTTACGCGTTTTTAGGCTCTGAGCCGCATCCAAAATAGACAAACCAGCTGAATCATAACCTCTGTACTCTAGGCGACTAAGACCTTCTATTAAAATTTTATAGACGTTTCTTTGACTAACAGCACCAACAATTCCACACATAGATCATTTGTCCCTATTATTTTTCACTGGCCGTCTCCAGCCGTCAATATTTCGTTGTTTAGCGCGCCCAACTGCCAAGCTATCTGCAGGCACTGCTGTGGTAACGGTAGAGCCTGCTGCAACAAAACCACCTTGATTGATTTGAATAGGTGCAACCAAAGTACTATTTGAGCCGACAAAGACGCCATCGCCAAGAAGCGTTTTGTGCTTATTTACACCATCGTAATTACACGTAATCGTCCCTGCACCTATATTCACATTTTCACCCAGCTGTGCATCTCCAACATAGCTTAGATGATTTATCTTACTACCATCACCGACAATAACTTTTTTTGTTTCAACAAAGTTACCTACCTTTGCGTTACACCCTAGCGTCGTGCCTGGTCGCAGTCTTGCAAAAGGACCAACAATCGACTGATCTCCAACAACGGACTCCTCAATGATAGTGTTTGCTTTGATCTGGGCACCATCACCGATACTGCTATTGATAATGCAACAATTTGGCCCGATAGTAACATTGTTTCCAATAGTCACGGTACCTTCAAAAATACAATTAATATCAATAAAATTATCAGTTCCAGCAACCAATTCTCCACGCACATCAAAGCGAGCTGGATCAGCCAGAGTAGTGCCCGATTCCATTAACCTTAATGCTCGCTGACGCTGGAAAGTTCTCTCTAACTGACTTAGTTGCAGACGACTATTAACGCCCTCTACCTCTGCAGCAGTTTCAGGATTAACGCTTAATACAGCAACATCCGCCTGAACTGCCAAGGCAATCAAGTCGGTTAAATAATATTCACCTTGCGCATTATTATTGTCAATCTTTGGCAACCATTGGCGCAATTGTTTAGCCGATAAGGCTAAGACACCAGTGTTAACTTCATTAATAGTAAGTTGCTCACTAGACGCGTCTTTTTGCTCAACAATTGAGGTAATGGCACCAGTAGAATTTCTAACAATACGACCATAACCCTGAGGATCATCCAAAGTTATAGTTAGCAGGCCAATGCTTTTATCACCCACCACTTGCAATAACCTTTTGATAGTAGCAGGGCGAATTAAAGGAACATCACCGTATAAAACGACCACCACCGCATCATCACAGAGCGCTGGAAGTGCCATCTGAACGGCATGAGCAGTGCCTAATTGCTCTTTTTGTTGGACAAATAACGTATTAACATCATCAAATTGTTCTTCCACTAAAGGTGCGCCATGGCCAGTGACGATTATTTTTTTAGATTCACCCAAGGCGTCAACAGCCGTCACTACATGTTGCAACATCGAACGACCAGCTAATCTGTGTAAAACCTTCGGCTTTGCTGAGCGCATGCGCGTACCTTTGCCTGCGGCGAGAATAACGTAATTTATAGTGGTCATAGATTTTTTTACCAGAGGCCCTTTATGTTTAAGAGTCAAGATACGTGGGTTGATCCAATAACTCAAGGTTAGCCAGATAATCGAGTTGTGAGGCGTTAAATATAATTATTTAACAAAAAAAAGAGCGGGTAAACCGCTCTTTCTG
>DNBN01000051.1 GCA_003491845.1 Porticoccaceae bacterium
CGTTGATAGATAAGCTTGGAAGATATCAGCTTCTGAAACGACGCCCGTCAATTCATTATTGGCCCGATTTATGACAGGGATTGCTTCTCCAACAAACTCACTCGCAATTTCAATTGCCTGCATGATTGAAGCATCATGGTTTAGTGTAACAGGTTCATCCATCAAATGAGTAATCAGGTTATCGTCTTGGTGAACTAAAAGCAGATGTTGAAGCGAACATTTTCCAATAAAATCATTGTCTTTACCGAGACAATACCCCTCACTTACTCCCGCTTTTGCCATGGCTTTTATGGCTGATTTTACTAGAAAATTCTTTGACAAAATCACATATTCGTCACTAACAACATCAGCTATGCTTTGATTCATGAGTTCCAAGTTCCCCCGACCCTGGGCTAAATCAATACCACGGCGAGATAGCTGCTCGTCGAAGAAAGAATGGCCGTAAAGCAGGCTACTTAGCAAAGTTGCCACCACAACCGACAACATAGCCGCAACTGCAAATTCGTAAGACATTGTGAACTCGAGAACAATTAAGACCACAGCAATAGGGGCGCCAACGACCGCTGATGCAACTGCTGCCATGCCTGCAACAGCAAGTAGTTGAGGCGCACTAGCCAAACCAACAAGAGCAATTACTTTTGCTATAAACCCACCTGCTGCTGCCCCAATAAACAAGGCTGGTGAGAAGATACCTCCATAAAGGCCAAAGCCAATTGATAGCGTTGTTACCAATAATTTGAAGACAAGCAATACCAGCAAGAAACCAACCAGATACTCATCGTCAAGGATTTTGTTTACTGTTTCAACCCCCAAGCCCATCACTTCGGGGACAAAGATTGCAACAACACCGCATATCACTGCGGCCACCAACCCAAGCGCTAAAGGCGTCAACTTAGTACGAGCAGCCAGTTTTCCACTAGCGAATAACAGGTGCATAAATATTATAGCGATAAGACCAAAAAACAGTCCGCTACCTAACAAAATTGGCACAAGAGACAAAAGTTCCGGCAGGACAACATCAATCTGAAAAATGGGTTGACCACCAAACATTTTACTTGAGAACCACGCTGATGTAATACTTGCGACTGCAATTGGGGTGATTGCGCGAAACGAGAAATGGCGCAAAACAGCTTCATGCGCAAAAACTACACCCGCAATTGGAGCATGAAAACCAGCTGCAATCGCTGCAGCCACTCCACAGCCAATGAAAACATCTGCCGTGACACGTCGGCTTCCAAAAAATTCTGAGAGGCAACTCCCAATAACAGCTCCAAAATGCACTAATGGACCATATTGGCCAACTGGCGCCCCACCACAAAGCGATATGAAGGCAGCTAAAGTGGATCCAATCCCTGCCCTGACGTTAAGCTCATTATCTGTTCGGTGTGCGGCATAGATACTATCAGCAGGTCCATGCCAGCGATCAATAAGAAATAAACGTCGAACAATGGCCAGCATCACTGCCGCCAGAACCAGCGAGATTAACGGTACCAACGACAGTTCGGTGTCAGAAAACAGCAATAGTTTATCCGACATCTCACTACGGCTCTGAACAAGCCAATTCACTGATGCCACAAAAACGCTTGAAACAAGTGAGATTAATAAACCAATGCTGCCACCAATAAAGAGAACGGCTACCATATACTTAATTGCGGCTGAAAATGATCGCTGTTTCATGGAAGTCGGCTGCATACCAGTAAATACCCCAAAACATTATCTACGCGTTTTTAGCCAAATCATCCGGTAAGACTTAATCCATTTATCCAATAAGGATTAACCCGACCTAACAGACAAATACCGGCACCACTGTTACATAAAAACTCTATAATCGGCATAAAAATTGCAAAACGGAGACGTTATATCAAGTCAGCAGTCCTCAGATCAGAGGTTTTGGGTAAATTATGGCGGTCGATTATCTAAGCGCAATGAATGTAGGCAGCGGTCTCAACGTGACACAAATTGTGGACGCGTTAGTTGATGCTGAAAAAGCGCCACGAGAAGCACAAATTAATGCTAAAATTGAAGAAAAAACGGTTTCAATATCTGCTCTTGCAGAAGTTAAACAGGAATTTAGCGCACTAAGCACCAACCTCACGGCACTGAGTCAAGTGTCTGCGATTCAACTTCAGACAACTGGATCATCTGGAGCATCCACAGCAATCGCAGCCACGGTTAATAACCCAGCTTTGTTGACAACATTTGATCACAATATTGTCGTTAATACCCTTGCCCAACCGCAAACAATCTCTTTTTCTGGCTACAGCACTGAAACTGCGGCTTTAGACGCATCTGCTCTTACAATTGATCTCGGGACATGGTCTGTTGACAGTAGCGGGAACTACAGCTTTGCAAACAATGATGCAGTTGGAAGTAGTTCAATATCACTGGATAACACCGATACAATCGCAACTCTGCGCGACAAGATTAATAATTTGGGTCTAGGTGTCAGCGCTTCAATCATTAAAATTTCAGATACTGATTATGGCCTTACTCTCACTTCTAAACTAGGCACAGAAAATCAGGTCAGGATTCAAGCGACGTCGACCAGTGGGGCAATTTCTAACTTGAGTTTTGATCCAGCAACAAATGGAAGCGGCGCTGCCAATGGTGGCGACGCTCAAAAACAAGTCACAAATGCAACTGATGCCAGCATTGATTTTAATGGCGTAACAGTCACCCGCAGTAGCAATCAGCTCACTGATCTCATCCCTGGTGTAACAATAGACTTGAATACTGTTTCTTCATCCAAAGAAAGAATACAAGCGGCATACGATGAGGAAATAAGCCTTGCAGCGATGCAAATCTTTGTCAGTGAACTCAACACAATTACAAACAATTTAATTGAAAAGACAAAAACCAGCACCACCGAAGATAGCGGACCTTTGGTTGGAGACACACTAATGCGCGCCTACAAAAGCTCACTGCGAAAGATAACAACTACCCCCATCAGTGGCTATGGCACA
>DNBN01000016.1:0-14015 GCA_003491845.1 Porticoccaceae bacterium
CCCCCGCGTTATACTTTGAAATTCGTCAGCAAGGGAAGCCAAAAAACCCTAAATTTTGGCTGAAAGATGCTTAGATTGTTGTCTAAAAGCGTTATTCAACCCATAGGTTACCCACAAGAAGATATACTCTTATCACCAGTCATACAGGACATTCTATAATGTTGAAAACCTGCGCGCGATTAAGCCCTCTATTGGTGTTAATGTTTACTGTGTCAATTCAGGCACAAACCCTAAAACCAAAGTCTGAAAACGACCTGCCTGCAGACCAAGAAAATCGACTGCCTTTACAAGAACTACGCACATTTACCCAGGTTTTTAAACAGATACGTTTGGGTTATGTAGAAGAGGTCAGCGATACAGAGCTATTAGAGAATGCTATTACAGGACTTTTAACAGGCTTAGACCCTCACTCAACCTATCTAAAAGCAGATGACTACAAAGACCTGCAAGAGAACGCGACAGGAGAGTATGGTGGCCTAGGCATTGAAGTTATTGGAGAGAATGGTGTTATTCGAATAATTTCTCCAATTGATGAATCGCCTGCAGCCAAAGCAGGCATTCAATCTGGTGATCTAATAATAGACATTAATGATGCACCTGTGAGACGCATGGACACTCAAGCTGCAATTGATAAGCTTCGAGGAGAACAGGGTACCGCGATTAAATTAACTATCTATCGTGAAGGTGAAGATGCACCGCTGATATTTAACCTTGATCGAGATATTATTCAAATTGGTTCTGTACGCAGCCGAATGCTGCAAGAACACTACGGTTATGTTCGAATTTCGCACTTCCAAGTGACCTCTGGAGATGACTTTATTGCTGAAATAAACGCCTTGAAAAGCGCACCGAATAAGCCACTCAAAGGACTTATTATTGATCTTCGCAATAATCCGGGAGGTCTTGTTCCCGCGTCAGTAAAAGTGGCCAATGCACTTGTAAGTAAAGGTACACTGGTATACACAGAAGGGCGTTTACCCACTGCTAATAAGCGCTTTGAAGCCGAGCATGGAGATATTCTCCAAGGACTCCCAGTCATAGTTTTGATTAATGGCGGTAGCGCATCAGCCTCTGAAATTGTTGCTGGCGCCTTACAAGATAATAAAAGAGCAGTGTTAGTAGGAACGCAAAGCTTTGGTAAAGGCTCGGTGCAAAGAGTAATCCCACTGGATGAGGGTCGAGCCATTAAACTAACAACTGCACGATATTTCACCCCCAGTGGTCGCTCAATACAGGCGGAGGGTATCGTTCCTGATATTGTGATTGAACCGGCAGAAATTCGTCCTTACAAACTCAATCAACGGCTTCGTGAAAAAAATCTTGAAGGCCATCTTGAAGGAAATGCTGAACAAGATAATGAAACCTCTGGAGAAAACCAAGAGGATAGTTTAATCAGCGATAATCAGCTTTATCAGGCACTAAATCTTCTCAAGGGTTTCGCTTTATTATCAACTACCAACGAAACCTTAGAGAAAAATCTGGGTGACCGATAAAATTCAGGTTAAGTACCTGAATCTACATCGAGTCGATCAACTTTTTGGAAGCCGCGAGGAAGCTTATGTCCTCGCCTACCGCGCTCCCCACAATAATGTGCAAGGTCTTTGGGCTTCATTACCAAATAACGCTTACCTGAATGAACAACTAAAGCCTCACCTTCAGCTACTACAGCGTAATCAACCACATATTCCTCTCTACTTTGCAATCGTGAGCTAGGAATATTAATTATTTTATTACCTTTACCACGAGCAAGCTGGGGAATATCGGCTATTGGGAAAACCAGCATGCGCCCCTCATTGCTCACCGCCGCAATCTGAGCATTGGTATCATGGACTAATTTTGGATTTAAAATTCGCCCCCCAGTGGGAATACTCACCACAGCTTTGCCGGCTTTATTTTTCGTAAATAGACTGCCCACAGTAGTGATAAATCCATAGCCTGCATCGGAACTCATCAACACTTTTTGCTCATCAGCTCCCATCAATACATCGGTAAAAAGCGCACCCGAGGGCATGTTCAGTCGTCCTGTGGCGGGCTCTCCCTGACCTCGTGCAGAGGCTAGGGTATGTCCTGCCAAGGAATAATATCGTCCGGTGGAGTCCTGTAAAAATACATTTTGATTACTGCGTCCCAACGCTGAGGCAAGGAACTTGTCTCCCGACTTATAATTAAGCGTGATTGGATCTATATCATGGCCTTTAGCTGCTCTAATCCAGCCTTTATCTGACAGCACCACGGTAATTGGCTCAGCTGTCAGCAAGTCTTTCTCACTAAATGCCTGGGCTTCACTACGCTCTTGCAAAGGAGAGCGACGAGTATCTCCGTAATCTAGTGCGGTACTTTTTAACTCATTTTTAACTAAGGTCTTAAGGCGAATATCAGAACCTAATAGTAACTCTAGTTCAGCTTTCTCTGTTGCAAGTTCGTCCTGCTCTCCACGAATTTTAAACTCTTCAAGCCGAGCCAGCTGTCGTAGTTTAGTATCTAAAATATATTCGGTTTGTGTATCTGATAGCCCAAACCGAGCTATCAAAGCAGGTTTGGGTTCGTCTTCAGTACGGATAATATTAATAACTTCATCAATATTTAAAAAAGCAATCAATAAACCGTCCAACAAATGCAGCCGTTTATTTACTTTTTCCAGCCTATGATCGAGTCGACGACGGGTTACATCAATACGAAAGCGCAACCACTCTTTTAAAATCTGCCGAAGATTCATCACCGTTGGCTTGCCATCAATTCCAATAATATTGAGATTAATACGATAGCTTTTTTCAAGATCAGTGGTAGCAAACAGGTGATCCATCAGCATTTCGACATCCACACGGTTTGAGCGTGGTGTAATGACTAAACGAGTCGGGCTCTCATGGTCCGATTCATCTCGTAAATCTTCAACCATTGGTAATTTTTTACTACGCATCTGCGCTGCAATCTGTTCAAGAATTTTAGATCCTGAGGCTTGAAAAGGCAAAGCAGTAACAATGACATCACCATCTTCTTTATGCCATATACCACGCATTTTTACCGAGCCACGCCCAGTTTCATAAGTTCTAAGAATATCCGCTCGAGGAGTAATAATTTCACCCTCGGTTGGAAAATCAGGCGCCTTGATGAAATCCATCAATTCTGAAATAGTCGCCTTTGGATTATCTAACAGATATAAACATGCATTAACAACCTCATTAAGGTTATGAGGAGGAATATCTGTAGCCATACCAACTGCAATTCCAGTTGTACCATTTAATAAAATATTAGGTACCCGAGCTGGCAAAATTTCTGGCTCGTCCATGGTGGCATCAAAATTAGGCCTCCATGTAGCAGTGCCTTGTCCTAATTCAGATAAGAGCACATCGGCATAGGCTGATAATTTAGACTCGGTATAACGCATCGCGGCAAAGGATTTTGGATCATCTGCGGAACCCCAGTTCCCTTGACCATCTACCAGGGGATAGCGATAAGAAAATGGTTGCGCCATCAACACCATGGCTTCGTAAGCGGCAGAATCACCATGAGGATGAAATTTACCTATGACATCACCCACCGTTCGCGCTGACTTCTTGTATTTGGCACTGGCCTTTAACCCCAGTTCACTCATAGCATAAACGATTCGACGCTGAACAGGTTTTAAACCATCTCCTATATGGGGTAGCGCACGATCTAAAATAACATACATAGAATAGTCTAGGTATGCCTGCTCTGCATAATTACTCACTGGCCGGCTTTCAAGGCCTTGGTCGTTGAAGGTTACGACATCGCTCATCGTGTTTCCTTATCAAATAATTTATAGGTTATTGCTATTAGCTAAATTTCCTTTGGACTCCAGCCAAGTACGTCGATCTGAAGCGCGCTTCTTTGACAGCAGCATGTCCATAACACTATTAGTATCATCCCCATGCTCTAAACGTAATTGCACCAAACGCCGAGTATCAGGATCCATAGTGGTTTCCCTAAGCTGCAAAGGATTCATTTCACCTAGGCCTTTAAAGCGCTGAACATTTACCTTACCGCGTTTCTTTTCTGCCTGAATACGGTCCAAAATACCCTGTTTTTCTGCCTCATCAAGAGCGTAATAAACGTCTTTACCCACATCGATTCTAAAAAGTGGTGGCATAGCAACATAAATATGGCCACGGCTAACTAAAGATCGAAAATGGCGAACAAACAGCGCACACAGAAGCGTCGCTATATGTAATCCATCTGAATCTGCATCTGCCAGAATACATATTTTATGGTAACGCAAAGAATCTAAATCTTCTGACACAGGGTCCACACCCAAAGCAACAGAAATATCATGAACTTCTTGGGACCCCAAAATTTCTTGAGAATCTACCTCCCAAGTATTTAAAATTTTCCCACGCAACGGCATGATAGCTTGATTTTCTCGGTTTCTAGCCTGTTTAGCCGAGCCGCCCGCAGAATCTCCCTCAACCAAAAATATTTCACAGCGTTCAGGTTCACCACTGGAGCAATCGGCCAATTTACCAGGCAATGCCGGACCCTGAGTAATTTTTTTACGCACCACCTTTTTACTCGCTCGCATCCGACGCTGGGCGGCAAATATACAAAGATCAGCTAGTTTCTCTGCGTCCTCTGTATGCTGATTCAACCACAGACTAAATGCATCTTTAACCACACCAGAGACAAAGGCGGCGACCTCACGCGAGGAGAGACGATCCTTGGTTTGTCCAGAAAACTGTGGATCAGCTAACTTAGATGAAAGTACAAAACTGCAACGATCCCAGATGTCATCTGGTGTTAATTTAATACCACGAGGCAACAGATTACGGAATTCACAAAACTCACGCATTGCCTCTAAGAGACCTGTACGCATGCCATTAACATGAGTTCCACCCTGCGGAGTAGGAATTAAATTCACATAGCTTTCCTGTACAAGCTCCCCCCCTTCTGGCATCCACTGCACGGCCCAATCTGCCGCCTCATTTTCAGCAGAAAAAGAACCGATAAAGGGCTCTGCAGGAATTACTTCCCATCCTTGCAATGCACCGGACAAGTAGTCTTTTAGGCCATCCTCATAAAACCATTCATCGCTATCATTGGTATTTTCATCATGAAAACTGACGGTTAAACCACCGCAAAGAACTGCCTTAGCACGAAGAACATGCCGTAATCGTGACACCGAAAACTTAATAGTGTCAAAATAACCAGGATTGGGCCAGAAGCGCAAAATTGTGCCTGTATTACGTTGGCCACAGGTATCAATAACTTTTAAGTCTGAAGTCTTATCGCCATTAGCAAAGTGCATTTGATGTACTTTACCTTCGCGCTTAACCGTTACTTCTAGAGTGTTTGAAAGCGCATTAACCACTGACACACCAACCCCATGCAGGCCGCCAGAAAATTGATAGTTATCGCTTGAAAACTTGCCTCCCGCATGCAAAGTCGACAAAATAACCTCGATCCCCGGCAAGCCCTGCTCAGGATGAATATCCACCGGCATTCCGCGGCCATCATCACAGACAGACAAAGAACCGTCTTTGTGTAATGTAACATCAATGCGTTTGGCATGGCCGGCCAGAGCCTCATCCACGCTATTATCAATAACCTCTTGAGCAAGATGGTTGGGACGGCTGGTGTCAGTGTACATTCCGGGTCGTTTTCTCACTGGGTCTAGCCCAGTGAGAACTTCAATATCTTTTGCGTCGTAATTGCTCATAGCGCCCTTATCATTATTCATTTATTGTGTCAGTCATCAAAAACTTATAAATTACATCAAGATGATTTTCATAATTTATAAAACTGTGGTCCCCTCCGGACTCAACGAGCATCTTAGCACCCCTGTAGCGAATCTGAGCATCTTGATAATCTAGGACGTTATCACCTGTCTGCAACATAACCAAATAATTAGCACTTCGCTTTATTTGCGGAGGGTCATACTCTTGAAACTCCTTTATGTGATGTGGCTCAAAAATCCATTTTTCTCCCGTTAAATAATTCACATTTTCACCGATCCAACTTTCTAGCCCCCTCGCAGGACTTACAGCTGGGTTGATTAGCACACCACGGAGATTGTATTGCTCGATCAAGCAGGTAGCAAAAAACCCACCCATAGAACTGCCTACAACAAACACCGGCGCACTTTTCACTGACATAATTACTTCTTTTAATAGATCTATTGCGCTCTTTGCAAATGGCGGTAAATCTGGGCACAAAAAATGTACCTCTGGCGCATTCAGCGTTAACCAATGCTTAGTTTGTATGGCTTTTTTAGATTGAGAAGAGCTATTGAAACCGTGTAGGTAAAGCAGAGTTGGCATGAAAGTCTCGTCATAAAGGCAATGTACATTATAGCTAAACATCAGCAGAAGTCAGCGAATGATTTAACCTCAATAGCCTTCACTAGCGGTATCTGGGGACTGATTAAAATCAGTAAGAAACTCAACGCCAGTGGACAACAGTCCAGTCGATTCCAAACTAAACCAACGGTAACCAGGCTTTTGATTTGAAATGGCAAATTGTTGACTATATCTTTTAAATTGGATGCACGAAGAAGGCGCTGTGAACAGCGGTAATTGTCCCCAAAAGCCATCATACTGCTGATGCACATGTCCCGTTACAACGGCTTTTACATTGTCAAAGGACGTTAAAAGTTGATAAAGCTTCTCAGGATTGTTAATTTTCTGTTTATCTAACCATGGGCAATCAAGCGCTATAGGGCAATGATGCATAGAAAATAAGACAGGTCGTCCCTTCACTTGGTCCAATAGCTCACTGAGCAGCATCAATTCGTTATCATTGATATGTCCAACCGGAGTCCCCAACTGAGCACTATCCAAGGTGATAATACTCCAATCGCCAACGTCATTGACACGCTGTCTTGGAAAATCCACTAGATGGTTCGCCATCAACTCAACATCATCATGGTTACCAGGCAACCAGATGACGTCTTTCTTCTGCTCTTTTAATATTTGATTGAGGATTTTGTAAGACTGCGGACTACACTCGCCAGACAGATCACCTGACAGTAGTAATAGATTATCTCCACGACCTCCCAGATCAATAGCCTCCAAGACAGAAATGAAGCTATCAACCGGATTAATGCCTGCAAGAAGTGAGTCTACTGAAGCGCCAAAATGCAAGTCAGTAATCTGTACTATATCCATATGGCTCATAGCTATGGATTCTCAGTAACAGCCAGGCCATGCCGCAAAGCATAGATTAATATTTCACTAAGAAACATATTCCACTGCCATTTTTCATCACGTGCTTGAATCCCTTTGCGTTCAGATAACTCCCATGGAATAGTGCGATCAGAGCACCACTCAATTATCTCAACCATCTTAGCATCTCGATATATTCGTGCTTTAATATTGATAGGTGGAAGCCATTGTGGACCCAAACCCTTGGCACTCATCGACAGAGTACTAGTATATTTAGTCACCTCAGTAACCTCGAGATACACCAAACTACTGGCATTTTTGCCAACCATAACTTCTACTGAAGCACCCATCTGACAAGTATCGATGGGCACTTTTAAAAAGCGCCTGTAGTTATGCTCACACTCTTTGTGTAACCGGGCTAAATCTAAATGATGTTTATCTTTTTGAAAAAATGACACCTTTAAGCTTTCCTTCCTATGTTTGGCTGTAAGCCTATCAACACCTAGAAAATTTTCCTACAACGTTTTGTGACTGAGTTCTAACCACTGCAGAGCAATAGTCACCGCAGCACTGTTAAGACGTCCCGCGGACCGGGCCTCTAAAACGTCCTGATAAGACCAAACATGCAGTGCTATATCTTCGTTTTCGCTATCCAAACCAAAGAGGCCCTGTTTATCTGTTAAGTCAACTAAGCCGCAAAACATATGCATTTTTTCATCAGTACCACCGGCACTGACGAGGTAATCACAAATAGGAATCAATTTATCCACAGACAAACCGGCTTCTTCCTGCACCTCTCGATGAGCGACATCAGCAGGCATTTCACCGGGTTCGAGCATACCTGCCACAACTTCGAACTGCCAAGGCCCCAAAGGTTCGTTTAAGGCACCGATTCGAAATTGTTCAACTAGGCCTATTAGCTGATTCTGCGGGTCATATAAAAGCACACCCACGGCCTCACCACGCTGAAAAATTTCTCGTTGTAAAGGCTGACTCCAACCACCACCAAAAAGACGATGACATAGACTGACACGACGTAGTTGGAAGAAACCTTGGTAGGCTATCTCCGATGTGATGACACGCACGTCACCTCGATTAAACTTATGCTTATCACGTGGCATAAAAGCTCTTCTTTAGTTTCGAAAATTCAATTATCACTTAGTCCACAGCAAATTCACTACGCCAAATATTCCAAAATGACTCATTGTTTTGCTAGACGCTACGAGCATGCGGGCTGACAAACGCGCTCTGGCCATAAAAACATACAAGACAGGCAAACCTATCAAGGCTACAATTAAGGCGATATAGATACGTGATGCTTTTGCTTACGTATGTTGTGCTAAATTAGGTTAACGCCATCAACATTAGGATGGTATTGGGAAATAAAGCAACAGAAAAAGTAATCGAAATAAAAATATCTGTCATCCGCTGCGAGTACCAAAGCGTTGTTAGATGCTTAACGCAGAGCAAAAGTGATATGCTTGGGCAACTAGCACTCAAATCGATGAATATTATAAATATTGGAGAAACTATGTTAATGGTAAGAAACGGAATTTTCACAGCTTGTATCGCGGTATTACTTGCGCCAATAGCTGCTGCTGAAACGCTAGGTGATATTTATCAAAGTGCACTACTCAATGATCCTGTGCTTCGCGCGGCTCGGGCAAGTTTCAATGCCGGTAAAGAAAGTGAAAATATCAGTCGAGCATATTTATTGCCGGTAGTTAGCGCAACCGGAAGCTATACTGAATCTGAACAAGACTCAGAGTCGGCGAGGATCTATTTTGGCGGTCAACCCGCATTAAGCAAGACCTTCTCTGATTCTAGCCAAACCAGCTATGGAGTGTCTCTACGCCAACCGTTATTTGATATGCCCGCTTGGTATCAATTTCAACGCGGCAAGGCCCTTAGCAAAAGCGCCAGTGCGCAGTTTGCAGCTGACCAGCAGTCATTGATATTGCGGGTCAGCTCTGCCTATTTAGATGCCTTACGAGCCTTCGATAACAACGAAACACGCAAAGCTGAGCAACGTGCTATTCAGCGTCAGCTCGAGCAGACCAAAGAGCGCTTTGAAGTAGGCCTCCTACCAATTACTGATGTTCATGAGGCACAGGCAGTATTTGATGACTCCGCTGTAAACACTCTAGAGGCTAGAGGTGCTTTGAATGTTGCCTTTGACGGCTTACAGGTACTTACTGGAAAAAACCATAAAGTCCTTGCTGGCTTGAAAGATTCGTTTGTAGCAGTCAATCCAGAGCCACTAGCTAGTGATGATTGGGTGAATTTTGCAGTGCGGAACAATTTTCAGTTGAAAGTAGCAAAACTAGGTAAAGATGCCAGTTACAACCAAGCAAAAGCAGCCACAGCAGAACTCTACCCGACTGTCACTTTCAGAGCCGATTACTCCAACAGCGATTCTGATGGAACAACCATCGCCTATCTCCAGGAGGGAGATGCTTTGGCAAATACCTTTGCAAAAGGTGATGGTCACAGTTTCAGTATCAACTTATCAATGCCATTATGGTCAAGCGGTATTAATGCAGGTCGTCGGCAATATAAACAGCAAGCCGTCGCAGCTGATGAAAACTACGAAGCAACAAAGCGGAACACAGCCCAGTCTTCTCGAGGGCTTCATCAGTTAGTTTTGACGAATGCAGCGCGAGTTAAAGCCCGCAAGCAAGCTATCACTTCTGCCAATAGTGCTCTAGGAGCTACTCAAGCAGGTTATGAAGTAGGTACCCGAAATATTGTTGATGTATTGGCAGCACAACGAACAGTTTTTCAGGCAAAACGTAATTACGCCAATGCTCGGTACGACTATATTCTAGCGATGATGCGCCTTAAAGAAGTTGCAGGTCAACTTTCGCCAGATGACATCTACCAGTTAGATGCGTGGCTGGACCCAAGCCTAACAGTGGCTAAATAAGTGGCTTTATAGTTTTTAATAATTGATTTAAAGCCCCACGATTAGACTCCGCCACCCGACGTGCTGCATCGCTGGCATAACGTCGGCTAGTATGGTCCTGTAGTAGCCTAGTGAATTGATGCGCTAGGCTGCCACTACCTTCGCACACTATGAGACCGCCGCTTTCAATCAATAACGTAGAGGCTTGTGCAAAATTGAACAAATGGGGGCCCGTCAAAATAGGTACACCCCAAGCCGCAGGCTCGATAATATTGTGTCCCCCGGTGGGAACTAAGCTACCGCCTACAAATGCCACATCGCAAGCACCAAAAAATACCATTAGCTCGCCCATAGTATCACCCAAAAGAATATCCGCATCGGCAACTGATGCCCCTTGACTACGGCGTACTAAATTAAGCTTGGTGTCATTACAGAGCGCAGCAACCTCATCAAACCGTTCGGGATGACGAGGAACAATCACCAGTAATGCTGATTCAAATAGAACTTTTATTTGTTGAAAAGCCGCCAAGACTATCTGGTCTTCTCCTTTATGGGTGCTAGCTGCCAAAAATATAGGTCGTTGGTTGACGCCCCGCCAAACTTCTGACAATTCCTTAGCTTTCACTCTTGTTAGTTCATCAAGAGTGAGATCAAATTTAATATTTCCCGCAATAGATAGGGCACCTTCAGCCACTCCCAATGTAAGAAATCTATCTGCATCCTGTTTATATTGCGCAACTACAAAAGATAGTTGATTCATCATTGGGCGGACTAGATACTTGACACGCCGGTAAGCTTGAAAGGATTTTTCAGACAGTCGCCCATTTGCTAAAACCACTGGTATGCCGCGGGCACGACAGGAAGCTATAGTATTTGGCCACAGCTCTGTTTCCATAATTATCAATACCTGCGGCTTAATTCGCTTCAAAAAACGTATCACAGCATCAGGTATATCGTAAGGAACATAGCAGTGATCCACTGTATCTGAAAAAATTCTGCGCACCTGCTCTGAGCCGGTTGGTGTCATACAGGTTATTAAAATTCGATGTCTAGGGTAGCTGTGTTTTAAGGTATTGATTAAAGGTACAGCCGCTAAAGTTTCACCTACCGAAACCGCATGAATCCAAATTACATTTGGTGACTCCTTGGCCATCCGCACAAAACCGAAGCGCTCTGACCAACGTTTTGCATAACCAGGGGATTTCAACGCGCGCCAAAGTAACCTTAGGATAATGAACGGCACTAGTAGATAAAAAATTACAGTGTATAGAGCTCTAAACATTAGGATTTATTTACGCTCCTAGGAATAACGATGATTATATTCTTATTTAAAGAATACGCTTTAACGGTGTCTAAAGCATTAATATAACTGAAAAATAGTCTAGTGCGGTATAGCTATGAACGCTTTATTTCTGCACCAACAAAAACCATATCGCAATATAAGGCTAATTAGTATGGCTATGAATAAGCACAGAGACACAGCTTTGCTTGCTCTTTTAACTACTCTTTTAACTACTCAGTTATAACCGCCGTAAATCGCTTCTCCAAGGCACTTATATGAATCTCGTTGGGTTCACGCCATGACTGAGGAACACAGTAGACGTTAGCTAAATAATCAATGTATTTCTCAATTAACTCTTTATTTACGTACCAACTAGAAAGTCGATTAATTTCCTGAGCCAGCTGATCTCTAGCCATTATTGGTTTAGTTATGCCATCGATGGCATAACAAGCGTTGCCAAGCACAAAAACACGCTTATTTAACAAAAGTGACTCCAGTCCAACACTTGAATTGATAGTCACTACAGCTTCTGCGGATTTAATTAACTCCATCGTATCTTTATTACTAAACATTATTCGTGAATGTGCATAGTACAGGTCGTCATAGCGATGAGGATCTGATGGATGCTCTTTAATCACAAACTGTAACTTAGCATCTGTACATTTAGACGCCACAAAGTTTATCCAGTCATACAATTTCCGCATGCTTTTTAAGCGTGGTGAATTAATTAATACCTGACTATCAAAAAGAACTTGAAAAGGCACAAATATAAATCGTTCAGGCAAAGGCCGATGAAAGTCGTCTTTGTGTGCATGGGATACTTTAGCGCGATGGAACTTACGTTGAACCAATATTTTGTCTATAAATTTCTGTGACGCTCCACTTAAACAATACTCTTGGTAAAAAGCATTTGTTCTAGGCACACTGTTAGCGTCATTAACACCACTTAGATCAAACGTAGTAGTGTTGGGTAACAAACCGTTTTCAAAATGCACTACTGGAATAGATTTCTGTATAGCCATATTTTTTACCGCCTGTTCTGGTAATCTGTGGCCATTAAAAATAGCAATACACTTAGGGTGATACTGATCTGCGAGTCGTTCAAAACGCCTAAAAAAATACCGGTATTTAAATCGGTAATAGGTTTCTAAAAATCGCCAAACTATCTGAGGAAAATAGTGCTTAGATCGCTTCCTTTTAAGGTGGAAGCGAATCCCTTCGTCAATTTCTGTTCTACTAAGGTGCAGTCTTCCCTGAATAATAAAAGGACGAAAAGAAAAGTCGAAAACCTTTGTATCCAATGAAAGCTGTCTTGTTAAACAGCTAAAATAGCGGTACATAGAACCACGTTTAGAGATAAACATCACATCCATCTATGATGACTCGTCAAATTGGTCGAGATGAAAATAGTCACTTGGGTACCAAAATCCAATTGTCACCATGCATATAAAGAACTATAAACAAGAGCCTTAACGCCAGTACTCGGTGATCCAACTGGCAGGCTTGAAGTGTCGATACCACTTGCCACTTACCCCAACAATCGCTTCATGGGGATCCGGCGCGCCGTGAAAGACAATTATTCGTGCATCAGTAGGAATTTCAGTCTCTCTTGTAAGAAAAAAAGATAAAGGCTTTATACAATGACGCTTAAAACTGCGACACCAATGTTCAGGCCAGTACACTAAAGCATTTTTCTCCATCAGCTTGGCGGACAGATATTCTTGCTCATTGCGATAACGCTGCTTAATAGACTCGAAGGATTCCTCAAATTCAGCCAATACTTCAGGGTGAGCACCAATCTCAAATCGGTATACAGAAGAATTTCCTGTTCCATCCTTCTTAATCCAATCTTTGATGATCATTACGTCTCCAGGATAATCAAAAAGATCGTCAAGGCTGCCCGTGATAATAAGATCAAGATCAAGACAAAGTACCTTTCCCTTTAGGTCATAAAGTTTTTCAGAAAACACTGCTAATTTGTTCCAACCACGCTCAGGACCACCAAGGTTTACAGATAATTCTGGTAACGGAAAAGCTTCTACTTCTGTCCTAAGGCCAACAGCATCCTCTGTTAGACAAACAAAACGAAACGGCCTTCGCAAATTTCGCGCCACCATTGAGTAAAGCGTATTAACATAATCTGCCGGATATTTGCTACCCCACTTCATACACAGCACATTAACAATATCATCTGTTTTTATGTCCATAGCTTGATCATTACTCACATTTTTTTGGTCAGATTCACTCAATTGTCATTTCCACTCTTGTCACTTACAAAAACGACAGAAAATTATAGACTCATACATAATACACTATCTAATCGTGAAACAGTAAATAGGGGAGTGTGTGAGGTGGATGCCGAAAGTAATCTTATTGTGGTGATAAAACGCACTAAAATGGCAGTGCAAAAAGGAATAGTAAATTTCACTATTGGAACAGAAGAACCTTTCGGCACTTTAGATAGAAATGCAAGCGTATCTATGAACTATTGGGGATTGCATCCAGAAATTTTTGAGCAAATAGAGAAAGGATTACATAATTTTATGAAGCTAAATGCTAATAATCCTACTGCTGAGTGTTATATCCAAAGTACGGTAAGAGATGTGATAGTAGGTGGACAGATGACTGTTCGAATAATTCCGATAAATGATAATTGGTTTGGGGTAACTTATAAGCAAGACAAACCTATGGCAATAAACGCAATAAACGCAAT
>DNBN01000016.1:14298-17923 GCA_003491845.1 Porticoccaceae bacterium
CAATAAACGCAATAAACGCAATATACAGATATGTTACTGATGGCGTTTATACAACAACACTTTGGAGTTGCTGCGAAAAAAGATACTTTTATCAGGGGCAGGAGAATTAGGAAAGGACGTGGTAATTGCTATGCAAAGGCTCGGACAATACGTAATTGCGGTAGATAATTATGAAAATACTCCTACAATGCAAGTCGCACATGAATTTAAAGTGATACATATGCTAGATGGAGCATCCCTAGATATAATAGTTGAAAAACACAATCTAGATTTCATAGTTCCTGAGGCGGGGAGTATCCGCGAACAATGTTTTTATGGTTATGAAAAGAGATGGTATAAAGCAATCCCTTCTGCAAAGGCAGCTAATTTCACCATGAATCGCAAGGCTAAATGGCGTCTTTCCACATAAATTCATTCAGCCACTGGCGCTAGCCAATGAGCATATTTAGCATTTTCACCTTTGACAATATTAAAATAACCAGACTGCAAAGTTGTGGCGACTGGGCCGCGCTTACCGGTACCAACAACTCGACCATCGTACTCGCAAATAGGAACCACTTCGGCCGCCGTACCCGTAAAAAACGCCTCATCACAAATATAGACTTCATCTCGGGTAATACGCTTCTCGCGAACGTCAAAACCATGGTCAGCTGCTAATTTAAAAATTGTGTCTCGAGTGATGCCGTCAAGGCAAGAGGTTAAATCTGGCGTATAAATTACACCATCGCGTACCATAAAAAAGTTTTCTCCACTTCCTTCAGCCACATAACCCTCGTTATCCAACATCATTGCCTCATCACAACCAGAGTCTAAGGCCTCGCGCAGAGCCAACATAGAGTTCATGTAGTTACCGCTAGCTTTTGCTTTGCACATGGTAATATTTACGTGGTGTCTGGTGTAAGAAGAGGTACGAACTTTAATCCCTGCCTCCAGAGCTTCCGGTGACATATAAGATGGCCACTCCCACGCTGCGATACCCACATGGACCTGCAAATCTTTAGCTCTAAGGCCCATGCCTTGAGAGCCTAAAAATACTAGGGGGCGAATATAGGCTTCTTTAAGGTTGTTGACCCTGACCACTTCACGATGAGCCGAATTTATTTCATCTTGGCTAAACGGCACCTCTAATTGGAGAATTTTCGCCGAATTAAACAGCCTTTTAGTGTGGTCTTCTAATCTATAGATACAGGTTCCTGACGCAGTGTTGTGATATGCCCGAACACCTTCAAAAACTGATAATCCATAGTGCAGTGAATGGGTAAGAAAATGTGTTTTAGCATCTCGCCAATCAACTAACTCTCCGTCCATCCAAATATAACCGTCACGATTTGCGAATGTCATTAACTTTTACCTTTTAGTCATATATCTTTTACACTGTCGCTCACACTTAACATAAATAACTCTCCTACCAAGAAACAACAGTAAATACTAAGCTCGGTAGATCGTTAATCTAAATTTAGTATACCACTCTATCTTCTCTTAATTTGAGACTAGTGAGAAACTAGTGTTCTTTCCAAACTGAACCATAAATTATGTAAAGACAGTCGCTTCAAGCATATAATGGTTATAAAAATGTTGTCTAATAATAGCACGGATAGAAAGGCGATTTTAATGCGCGTTTTTGCCTTTATCATGTCAAAACGGTAATGCCTTGTAATTTATTTATAATTTGTTGCTAAACGACCATATTTTAACTCCCCTTATGCCCATCTGTTGCTTATACTCTGTATATGAATGAGAAAAATTACGTAGAATTTTTTAGACAAACATCGCCTTATATACATGCGCACAGAGGCAAAACTTTCGTGATTGCCCTATCAGGTGATGCGTTGCTAGCCAGAAATTTCCATAGCATGATCCATGATATAGCTCTATTACAAAGTTTAGGCATAAGAATAGTCCTTGTTCATGGCGCGCGGCCACAAATAAACCATCGACTTCGATTATCTGAATTAAATAGCACCTTTGTACAAAATATTCGTGTCACCGATCCAGCCAGCATGCAGTGTGTAAAAGAGGCTATAGGTAGCACTCGTTTTGCCATAGAATCTGAGTTATCAATGGGACTTCCTGACTCACCTATGCATGGATCACATATTCGTGTCGTGGGAGGTAATTTCATTACAGCTAAGCCCTATGGCGTTGAGGAAGGTATTGATTTTCAGCGTGCCGGCCACATTCGTCGCGTCGATACTACGGCGATTAATCAACAACTTAGTCATGGTGCACTCGTACTCATATCACCTATTGGGTTTTCTCCCACCGGAGAGGCTTTTAATTTAAGTTTCCAAGATATCGCGACCCATGTAGCTATCTCTCTGCAGGCAGAAAAGCTGATTTTTATCAGTCAGGCTTCCGCCATAAAAGATGGTGAAAAAATATTGAGGAGTTTATCTCTACCTCAGTTAGCTGAATTGCAGGAAACTACTAAAGACAGCGAACATGCTGATCTTTTAGGCGCGGCTTCTTATGCCTGTCATGGTGGGGTGCAACGAGTCCATCTTGTGGGTTATGAGCAGGACGGGGCATTATTATCAGAATTATTTACTAGGGAAGGCAGTGGCACGCTTATTATGAAGCAATGCGCTGAGATCATACGCTCTGCCAATATTGAAGATGTTGGTGGTATTTTAAACTTGATTGCTCCCCTCGAAGAAAGATCGGTGCTGGTTAAGCGCTCTCGAGAACTGCTTGAAAACGAAATTTCACAATTCAGAGTGGTAGTCCACCCTGAGGGTCTTATCATTGGCTGTGCTGCACTCTACCCAACCACAAATGAGGTTGATGGCGAACTGGCATGTGTGGCTATACATGAGGAATTTCATGCACAGGGTATAGGTGCGCGACTGTTAAATCAGATCGAACAAGATGCCCGTAACATTGGAATGAGTCAATTATTGGTAATGACTACAAAAGCGGCTCATTGGTTCCTAGAAAAAGGGTTTAGCGAAGCCAACATACGAGATTTGCCAGAAAACAAACAATCTATGTACAACTATCAACGCAATGCAAGAATCTTCAGGAAAGCAATTTAGAGATTATACTGATTTCTGGTATTCTGCACGTTCAATGCAGCTGACAACCTCACATTAAGAGAAAAATAATGCCTAAGTATCGCTCCCATACCACCACTCAGGGCCGCAACATGGCCGGTGCCAGAGCGCTATGGCGCGCTACCGGCATGAAAGATGATGATTTTAATAAGCCAATGATCGCCATCGCTAACTCCTATACTCAGTTTGTACCAGGCCATGTACACTTGAAGGATATGGGTGACTTAGTAGCCGGTGAAGTTGCTAAGGCTGGCGGTATTGCCCGCGAGTTTCATACTATCGCCGTCGATGACGGTATTGCTATGGGCCATGATGGCATGCTCTATTCATTGCCATCACGGGACGTCATTGCTGACTCCGTAGAATATATGGTGAATGCGCATTGTGCAGANNATGAAAGATGATGATTTTAATAAACCAATGATCGCCATTGCAAATTCTTACACACAATTTGTTCCTGGGCATGTGCATCTAAAAAATATGGGTGACTTAGTTGCCGGCGAAATCGCCAAAGCTGGTGGTATTGCACGGGAATTTCACACTATTGCCGTGGACGATGGCATCGCCATGGG
>DNBN01000016.1:18060-18236 GCA_003491845.1 Porticoccaceae bacterium
CTTAATATTCCAGTTATTTTTGTTTCCGGCGGCCCAATGGAAGCAGGAAAAACTAAACTGGCTGATCATAACCTGGATCTTGTGGATGCAATGGTTATCGCTGCCGATGAAACTGCAAGTGATGAAAAGGTTGCTGAGTATGAGCGCTCTGCTTGCCCAACCTGTGGCTCTTGCTC
>DNBN01000146.1 GCA_003491845.1 Porticoccaceae bacterium
GCATAACGGCACCGCTAATAGCTAGGATCGCTCCAACCAGAAAAGCTAATATGATTCGAGGCAATCGAATATCAAAGATCACGGCGGATAAATAATCATCTTTGATAGGCGCACCTGCTTGGCCTAGCACCAAATTCATGGTTCTTTGAATAATGGCGCTCACCGGAATATCAATTGTTCCCACACTCAGCGCAGCCAGCACTACAATGGGTAGCAGTACCCATAGAAGCTTAGAAAGAGCTGAGGCTGTTAAACCACGCAATTAAAAATCCACACCTTTTCGTGCTTTTATACCATCGTGGTAAGCATGCTTTATATCTTTCACTTCGGACACAGTATCTGCTAATTCTCTTATAGCCTTACCTCCTCCGCGCCCAGTTAATACAACGCTTTGATTAGCTGGGCGAGACCTAATTGCATTAAGTACTCGATCTTCATCAAGATATTTAAAACTAAGCATATAAGTGACTTCGTCCATAACCACTAAATGATAGCTAGGATCTTTGAGCATCGGCTCGACAAATGCCCAGGTTTTTTCCGCTGCAGCCATATCACCAGAGCGGTCTTGAGTATCCCAAGTGAACCCGGTACCCATTTGATAAAAATCAACCTCAGGTAAATGATTTTTCAAATACAACTCTTCTCCAGACAGTTGCTCACCTTTAATAAATTGGACCACTCCAACACGATATCCGTAGCCAAGCGCCCGCAAGACCATACCAAATGCGGAACTGGTCTTACCTTTTCCATCACCGGTAAGCAATATAGCTACACCGCGCTCTTCATCAGCTGATGCAATTTTGGCATCAATATTTTCTTTTTGTTTTTGCATCTTCTTTTTATGCGTTTGATCTTTTTGTGCTATATCGTCAGTCATTTTAATATTAACCTCTAGAATTTAATTTTATCGCCGACGGTAATCCCTCGGGCAATTCATGAATAGTTGGGTGCAGGGTATGAGCCATAATTTCTAAGGCATCCACCAATCTTGGTCCGGGTCGGCTGAAATAGGCATTACCATCGACTAGAAAAACTGCGGTACCTACGGCCTCATGTAGTTCCTTGAAGCTATCTAGTGCCAAAAATGCGTCGACATCCTGCATAGACCGTTGAATATCAAAACCGCACAAGGCAATAAAAATAATCTCAGGTTCTGCTGCGATTAACTGTTCCCACGTGCGACGCTGGGATGGCTCTTTCTGCGCGCCAAAACAGGGTATTCCTCCTGCCAGATCAATAATTTCGGGGCTCCAATGACCACCGTCAAACAGCGGCTCTAGCCAGTCTAATAAAGCAACACGTGGCCTCAATCGACGATCTACAATTGCTGACCGCTGCGCGACAGTATCTATACGATAACGTAAATTGGCCTTATAACGTTGCCCCTTATCCACACAGTTTGCCGCTTGAGCTACTAAATCTACAGTCTCTAATACATCCTCCAAACAAATCGGCTCAAGATTAATCACCACAGGATTACCCGATAAACTTCCAACAGCCCTGGCAACCTCATTTCCAGAAACAGCACAGACATCACACAATGCTTGAGTGACAATAAGGTCTGGATTTAATCTCTGTAAGACGTCGGCATCCAATGCATAAAGAGCAGCATCTTGAGTAAGCTGTTCGGTCACTAAAATATCGATTGTAGCGCTGTCTAGCCCCTCGGGAATAAGCGAACTGGTGAGGATTGGCAGCCCAACCACAGAGTTAGGAAAATCACATTCATGGGACACTCCAACTAATTGATCGCGTAATCCAAGACCACAAACTAGTTCAGTTGCACTGGGCAACAACGAGACTATTCGCATACCAAGGCCTCCTTATTTCTTTTTACAGATCTTGCAAATATTAAACAATATCATTTGATAAAGTTTTAGTAGAAAAATGGTGATTCTACCCTCTGCCACCTCAACTAAACCGGCGCACTAAAAAAACACGACATTTGGCATGAAACACGATAAGGTTCATGCCAAACTTAGTCATGCTGATATATTTTTATCCTATTTAAAAGCTATATCTCAGACCGACATTACCACCGATACCCAATGTTTGATAACCAAACACCTCTTCATAATCGTCATCTAGAGCGTTTTCCAGTTTGACATAAATGTCTAAATTATCATTTGCCTGATAATTCATATTAATATTTACTAAAGTATGGCTTTTTAGTGTGACCACTTGAGAGGGTTCCGGAAACGGTGGAAAGTAAACGTCCGTCTGATCTCCAGAGAACTGGATATTAGTGTTCACATGGAGATTGCCGGCGGCCTGCCAGCCCAGATTAACGCTAGCAATGTGGCGTGGCCTGCGCACCTCACGAACCTCGTCACCGCCGGTTGAATCAGTATAGGTGTAGGAAGCGGCGACAGAAATCACATCAGAGATAGTTCCAACTAAACTTAGCTCACCACCTTGCCGATGACTCTTTTCAGTCATATTAGCCGAGGTATACGCATACGTTATTGGATCGAGGACAAAGCCATTAATTTCATTTTTAAGCTCTGCATCAAAAAGCGTTAGGGACAGCCGCAAGTCATCATTTTTAATTTGCTGATCAACGCCTACTTCCCAACTTGTAGACTCTTCAGGTATCAAACTCGCATTACCAATAAAATTTGTATAAAAGCCAAATCTCTCAGTAAATGTTGGATTTTTAATAGCTGTTCCAACAGCACCTCTCAAGCGTACCGTGTCAGAAACCGAGTAAATTGCCTCGGATCTAAAGGTCTTTGCACTGTCAAACTCTGAGTTATCATCATAGCGAACACTTGTTGCTAGGGTGAGCTGGTCAGTAATATCACCTCGATACTCCACAGCCAACGCATTGGTAGTGCGCATTCGATCCTGATTGGGATCATAAATCCCCCAAGATACTTCACCGCGTTGCATCCAATCTTCGGACTCACGCTCAGCCAACATAGACAAACTGCGACTACCTCGGCCCCAAGAGAATGATCCAGTATATTGATATTGATCCTTAGTAGATGCGGTCTGATTTCCCTTTGCACCATCCGCATAGGCAACATTGTCATTTTTTGCTTGGGATATGATTATTTTGTGCAGCAAGGCGCCATCTGACGAGGAAAAGTCTCCCTGTAGAGCCATTGTGCTATTAGTAAACTCTGACAATCGATCTTGGTCTTCAACAAACCCATCAAAGTCATTATCAGCATCAAACTGATTCATGCCATCTGACTCTCGATAAGAAAAAGAAAACTTAGCTTGATCAGTAGGAGCCCATCCTGACTTGAAGTTTACCGTCGTATTGCGATAACCATCATCTTCATTACCACTGCGTGAAATGTTAGCGCCCTTGGACTCTAAATGACTTACACCCAACCGCATATCAAAATTGTTGATTCTGCGTCCAATATTGAACCCACTATAATCTGTCGACCAACTTCCAGTTTCAATAAAAAGTCCGGCACTAGAGGGCTTATCTGCGCTGCGAGTTATTATATTAACGGCACCTGCTACAGCATCACTGCCTCGCAAGGAGCTCTGAGGTCCACGAATAATTTCAACGCGTTCGATGTCAGATGCATTTAGGGTCGCCCAACTGAATTCATCACCTAACGATGGATCATTTGCCTCAACGCCATCAATGGTTACCAGTAAATGGTTTGCCTCAGAACCGCGGACACGAATTTGTGTTTGTGATCCAAGCACGCCGACCTTGCTAACGGAGAATCCTGGCACATCTCGAAGAACATCACTCAAGCTAACAATAGCTCTATTTTCCAATTGTTCACGATCAATAATGGTTACTGAATTGGCAGACCGTGAAGCCTCGATAGGTAACAAGGATGCAGTGACCAGAATTTCTTCTAACCCAGGCTTTTCCTCGGAGAACGCAGCGATACTATGGGTACTTAACAGCGCAGCCGAAAGCAACAATGCTGTGACTAAATTGATATTTTGATTCATTATTTTGACTCTCTACAGCTCACACCCGAGCAATTAAATGTACTTTACGGAGAGCATAGAAAAGGCAGAGGGACAGAGACTGTCAATCAGCACAAGACCGCACCCCGCGGTTTGTCTGCATAGCGACAGGCCGGTCTCCGGACTCATAAGTGAGCATTCACTCTATTTGGCAACCTTCCCATGCAAAGCACAGTGGTACTACTACCAAACATTCTTATTTACCGTTGCGGGGGCAGTATCGGATTAGCATTGACCAAGGTCATAAGGCGCACCAATTTCCCGTTTAACTTTCAGCTAAAATATGTCGCTAGCGTCAAGAACCTGTTGCCGAAGCAAGCAGTCACACTAAACCTCGGATGGCGAGATGTCAAACAACTTTAAAAATAAATCAACATTGATCATTATCTTGACAAACTTAATCAACGAGACGGATAAATTCTTGTAACTCTGATCAAAGTATCTTAGCAACAGATATGCAATTCACCTATGAGACACTATTTTTGGAGCATCGTTGGCCTGCTCAAGAACTTTGTTTAACAAAGCTTTTCAAGCTTAACCAACATTGAAGGATGTTATTTGCTGATTAAAAGAGTATTTTAAGCTAACTGGACAACGTGCTCTGGATCTGAGGGTCGCCGTCTAACATTGATACAGATACAGTTTTTTTGCTAACGATAAACAGCTCCTCATATTAATAATCGCTTAATACAATGCCTCAAGAGCCTCGGTTACCTTACGCACAGCAACCACATTCATCCCTTTAATTGGCTGCTTGGGCATGTTGCCTGCAGGTACAATCGCACGACTAAAACCATGCTTAGCAGCTTCACGTAGGCGCTCTTGGCCATTCGCGACTGGGCGAATTTCACCGGCCAACCCGACTTCGCCAAACACGACCAAATCTTTAGGCAATGGCTTATCTCTGAAACTAGAAATTACTGAAAGCATCAAGGCTAAATCAGCGCTAGTCTCTATTACCTTCACACCACCAACGATGTTTACAAATACATCTTGATCACCCACAGAAATACCGCCGTGACGATGAAGCACAGCAAGTAGCATAGATAGACGATTGTGATCCAACCCCACCGTTACTCGTCGCGGATTACCTAAGTGACTATCATCAACCAATGCCTGAAGTTCTACCAATAGTGGCCTGGTACCTTCCCAAATCACCATAACAATACTTCCTGATGACACCTCCTCTCCACGTTGAAGGAAAATAGCCGAGGGGTTGGGTACCTCACGTAAACCCTTATCTGTCATAGCAAAAACACCCAGCTCATTGACAGCTCCAAAACGGTTTTTGTGGCTGCGCAACGTCCTAAATTGGCTATCACTAGAACCCTCAAGCATCAGCGAGCAGTCAATCATATGCTCCAACACCTTAGGACCCGCAAGTGAGCCGTCCTTGGTAACGTGCCCCACCATAATCAAAACAGTACCGCTCTGCTTGGCAAATCGTACCAACATTGCAGCACTCTCTCTAACTTGAGAAACACTGCCAGGCGCTGAGGCAACCTCCTCGAGATGCATAACTTGAATAGAATCCACCACCAAAATTTTGGGTTGCTTTTGTTTAGCAATACTACACACTGTCTCGACTGAGGTTTCTGCCATAATTTTAAGTTTGTCAGCGGGTAAGCCCAAACGATTTGCTCGCATAGCCACCTGCTGAGGTGACTCTTCACCGGTAACATAAAGTGCACTGTTGAGGTTGGCCATCGAACACAAGGTCTGCAACAATAGAGTACTTTTTCCTGCGCCTGGTTCACCGCCTAAAAGCACACAGGATCCAGGAACAAAGCCGCCACCAAGGACTAAGTCCAACTCACCTGTACCGGAACTAATCCTAGGGATTTCATCAAGAGTAATATCTGCAAGGGTCTTAACCGCACTATCTACGTCACCGGCAAATCCAGAACGCAACATTGTTCCACCTCTTGCAGGACTACCTAGGCGCACTTCTGATAAGGTATTCCAGGCGCTACACTCACTACATTGTCCTTGCCACTTACGATAATCTGCACCGCAATCATTACATACATAAGCAGATTTAGTTTTTCCAACCATCGCAACACCCTCAAACTTTAATACCATATTTAAGCGCATTACTGTTGTTATGTACAGTATAAAGAAGGTATCGTGCTACTTCTTTTGGATTATCATAGCCAACCGGAATCGCGGGTAATTTGAAACTGTAGGATGATCGAAATTGCCAGTAGGTTTATCTCGTTCCGACAATCGCTTTCTGATAAAGTGTTGGTATGTCGTTAATACCGGAAAAACCTATTGTCATCTCACCTACCCTCGCCGCAACCATCGGTCTTGAGGAAACAGTGTTATTGCAGCTTCTCCAAGAGTGTATTAGCCATGGTAACCCAACCTTTAACAACGGTTTTGCCTGGGTAACAGTTTCGGCCGGCCGGCTACTTAATTTAGCGCCTTTTTGGCAGCAAGATGATGTCCGTCGTTTAACCGCCAGCTTGCATGAAAAAGGACTACTTTTAATTGGCGGCGTCGCCTTTACTTCAGATCAAGATTTTCGCTTTGCATTTAATGAAGGCTCAGTCGCCTCCACACCAAACCAATTAGACTCAACAAGATCATTGCTCGTATCTAAACCTAGTTCAGCAAAGACTATTGGTAACACATGGCAACCAAGTGAAGATGCTCTTCGGCAGCTCGGTCAGCTTGGGGTAACTCGAGAGTTTGCACAACAACAAGTGCCCCAGTTCGTGGCTTATTGGCGAGATCGCAATATTCCCCGTCATAGCTGGGAATCAAAGTATATTAAAGAAGTCTGGCGACAATGGCAGCAAGCTGAAACAAGCAACAATAGACGGCGCAAAGAAGTATCAGTGACTAGTAACTGGCGACCCTCCGTCGATGCTCTTGATATTCTTGTCAATAAAGGCGGTATTAGTACTAATTTTGTCGAAGATGCCATCCCAGAATTTATTTTGTATTGGCGCGATAGGGGCGAAGTATCTAGTACTTGGGATTCGAAATTTATTCAACATGTTCGGCGCCAATGGCAATTCTATAGTGGAATGATGGAGCAAGAGTCGATGCCTCGTGTTATTTCCGAAAATTGGAAACCTAAAGAAAGTGTCTATGATGTTCTACAAATGGCCAATATTGATCGTCCCTTTGCCGAACAAACTATTCCAGAATTTGTTTTATACTGGCAAGAAAATGGTACTCCTCAGTCATCTTGGAGTACCCGTTTTTTGCAGTATGTAAAACGCCAATGGGCATATCAAAGTAAATTATTAACGGACACTTCAAATGGCAAACAGCAAGGATATTCAAAAGGTCGCATCCGAGATCGCAGCATTATCGACGCGCTCTCCGACCGAAGCTGGGCATCCTAAATCCGCCCCAGCTAACCCTCAGTTGATCGATGCTATCAATCAAATTTTTGCTCTATTCCAGGTGAATTATCACAACCAGTATTACAGTGCCTTTGGTGATAACACAAAATCTGAAAATCTAGCAAAAAAGCTTTGGTTAGCTAAATTAGAGCGTTTTTCTGCAAGCACTATCTGTGATGCGGCAGAGAAAATCATAAGTGAAAGTGAATACCTACCAACGTTAAACAAAATGCTCAATGCATGTCGCCATGTCGCCATGCCTGCCGGTCTTGTCAGCGCTAGAAAAGCCTATCAAGAGGCCTGTAATAAAACCACTCCTAAAGCTAACCAGCTCTGGTCTCATCCAGTGGTTTATCTTGCCGGGCGTGATACTGGTTGGCACATGCTAGCTCATGAAACTGAATCCAAAGCGCTTCCAGCCTTTAGTGACATATACCAACATTATATCGACCGCCTGCTCTCAGGGGAAAACTTTAGGATCGAAAAAACCGCGCTAGTTCCAGAGTTATCCGAATTGCCTGCGACCAAAAAACATAATCAAGAAAAACTTGAAGACTTGAAAAAGTTACTGACATAAAGGCCTGAGAGGAACCATTCATGGCATTGCAACCTCTGATTCACAACTCCACCGCACGGCGTATGGCAAAAACCATCCTAAACGGCTTTCGCAGCTATTTTGCTGAATATCTTAATTCAACACTTACTGCGAAAGCGCGCTATGAGAAAGCCGACTGGCAAGGTGTAAAGGAAGCCAACGTAGAGCGTTTAGAGCTGTATAAGGATAAGGTAGCACAAACGGTAAATTATTTAGCTATGGTGACCAATCAAGATATTGCAAGTTTAACACTTTGGCGAGAAGCGAAGAAAGCCTACACCCAACTGGTGTTCAATTTTCCCAACTTTGAAATTGCCGAAACATTTTTTAACTCGGTATTCAGTGATATCCACGATCACGACAAAATAAGTGATGATATTATTTATGTCCTGTCTTCACAGCTACTTGAAGCGCCAGAGGCTGAATACAGTATTTTTGTTCGCTATAAAGGCGAGAATTTTCGTGACAATTTTCAACGTATTCTTGAAGAGGCAGAATTCTCATTGCCGATGGAAGATTTATCGCTGGACCTTGACTGTATTATGAATGTATTTAATCAGGAGGTGTTACCGTACATAGAGAACCCTCCTGAGCGGGTAAAGTTTGACCTTCTAGAGTCCACATTTTATCGCAGTAAAGCCGCCTATATGGTGGGTCGAGTTGTAGATGGAGATCAAACCTTTCCTATGGCATTAGTAATTCTTAATAACGAACAGGGCGCCTTGTATGTTGATACGGCACTCTTTAATTCTGATGAATTAAGTGTCATTTTCAGTTTCACTCAAAATCATTTTATGGTCGATGCGCCCTTACCCTACCAGTATGCACTGTTCCTTAAAAATTTAGTCCCCAATAAGTTAGACTATGAAATTTATAATTCGCTGGGATTTCCAAAGCATGCAAAAACTGAGTTTTTCCGTGAACTTGTCGGGCATCTGAGTAACTCCAAAGACAACTTTGTTATAGCCCCGGGTATTAAGGGTATGGTCATGTCAGTGTTTACACTGCCCTCTTACAATATTGTTTTTAAAATCATTAAAGACAAGTTTGCACCACCTAAAGAAGTCACTCACCAAATTGTACGAGACAAATACCGTCTTGTATCTCGCCATGACCGGATTGGTCGTATGGCAGACACGCAAGAATTTGATAATTTAATTTTTCCCATCGATCGCTTTTCGCAAGAACTAATTGATGAACTTCTTAAGGTAGCCCCTTCTCAAATTGAAATTAGAGCGGATAAGATACTGATTAGACATTTGTATACTGAACGCTACATGACACCTTTAAATATTTACCTTGAAACCGCTAACGATGAAGAAATACGAAGTGCTATGGAAGAATACGGCAACTGTATCAA
>DNBN01000096.1:0-4899 GCA_003491845.1 Porticoccaceae bacterium
CCCTATGCAATCAAACCATTATGCTAATCGATCATGCGAACTGTGAAAAAAAAGCCGCTAGCACAGCACTTAATTTGATTTATCGCTATACCGATAATTTTGAACTTCTTAATAAAATGTCTCGCTTAGTGCGAGAGGAAATGCGCCATTTTGAGCAAGTCATCAAAATCATGAAGAAACGTAATATTTCCTATGAGCATGTTTCTGCTTCTCGTTATGCCACTGGTCTTCGCCAGACAGTTCGAAATGATGATCCAGCACGTCTAGTCGATATCCTCATTGTAGGCGCTTTTATAGAAGCTCGATCCTGCGAACGTTTTGCTAAACTTGCGCCTTATTTGGATCATGAATTAGAAGAATTTTATACATCATTATTAAAGTCTGAAGCTCGTCACTACCAGGATTATTTATATCTAGCGCAAAAAGCGGCAGGTGATGAATCTATTCAGGAACGCATAAACGTAATCTCCAGAGTAGAGCAGCATCTGGTTCAAACGTCTGACAGTGAATTTCGTTTTCATTCGGGACCGGTAGGCTGAAAGGTTCATTGAATAGCGCCATTAGTATTAGAATACAGGATTACCTATGAAAGTTAATAGCTGGACGATTGTTGCTGGAAGTTGTTTGTCGGTACTTTTAGCCCTCGGGGTCTTTAAATATAACCAAATTCAAGCTGCTATTGCGTTTGGAGCGTCTTTTCCTGAGCCTGCGGAGTCGGTAGAGTTTGCTATAGCGCAACCGGTTGAGTGGCAGAGTAGGGTTACAGCAACCGGTGAGGTGGTAGCCAAAAACGCGGTGAACTTAACCAATGAACTTGCGGGCCGAATTATCGAGGTAGGTTTTGACGGTGGTCAGCGGGTTAAAAAAGACCAAATATTGATACGCTTGGATGTCAGTGAGGAGTTGGCGCGGCGAGATGCCGCTCTTGCTGAGGTTACATTGGCGGGATTGTCATTACAGCGTAATATCAGTCTTGTAGACCAAGGGGTCGTATCCAATGAAGCACTAGACAATGTTCAGGCGCAATATAATGCTGCCTCTGCACAGGTTGCAGCATTGGACGCGGTGATTTTAAAGAAAACTATACGCGCACCCTTTGATGCTAGCACTGGATTACATGAGTTAAGACCTGGCCAATATCTTGCTCCGAGAACTATTATCACACGCCTTATCGGCGTAGATAAAAATGTTTGGATCGACTTTGATTTGCCTCAGCATCAGGCATCAATCGCTTTGGGCGATGTTATAGAGGTGATTGGGCATCCTAACCATAAAGCTGTGGTGGTGGCGAAAGATTCCTGGGTTGATTCCGTATCTCGCCACGTGCGCTACCGTGCTGAGGCACCCCTTAATGATGATTTTTTGCCCGGTTCTTTTACTCGCGTCAGGGTGCCATTTGGCAATTCCGTGAGTGCGGTGATGTTGCCTGCGTCTGCTATCCGTTACGATTCAACGGGCGCTAATGTCTATGTCTTAGTCGCTGCGGAGATTGGTGCTGACGCACCGGAACGGGCCTCAAAACGCTCTGTTGAGCTCGGTGCGGAAAATAATCAAGCTGTGATAATTTTGGATGGGGTAAAAGCAGGAGAAAGAGTTGCTGCTAATGGTTCATTTAAATTGAGAGAAAACCTTCTGGTAAATGCAATGATTTCTGCGCCTTCCCCAGTAATGACTGCACCCATAGTGAACCAGCTGCCATGACGACTAGAGCGCTACGGCAACCTACTGATTCTGAATTTGATGATTTAGAGATATCTAAGTGGTCCGACATTTTTGTTCATCGCCCAGTCTTGTCGATCTCTATTTGTGTTATTTTGATGTTGATGGGGCTAAAAGCCGCTACCAACCTCCCAGTATCACAATTTCCTCAAATCGAAAGTTCTTCCTTAGTGATCAGTACTCCCTATGTTGGCGCTGGAGCGGATGTGGTACAAGGGTTTGTAACAGATCCTATCGAGCGAGCTGCCTCGACAGTCCCTGGAATTGATTACATCGACTCTGTGACTACAGCTGGATTCAGTCAGGTCACCGTATGGCTAAACCTTAATGAAAACAGTACCAATGCTTTAGCTGAACTTTCCACCAGGTTAGATCAAATTCGTTTTGAATTACCTGCCGGTGCCGAAGATCCGGCGGTCGAGGTGTCTAGGGCCGATCGACCTAACGCAGGTTTTTACCTGGATGTTGAGTTTCAAGATATTAGCAGAGCTGATGCGACAGACTACCTCAGTCGCCGGGTGACCTCAATTTTGGCGGCTATTCCTGGCGTTCAACGGGTGGGTTTACCTGGTGGGCGGCTGCCTGCTATGCGCGTTTGGCTAGAGCCAGAGAAAATGGAGGCTTTTAATCTAAGTTCGACTCAGATTGAAACAGCATTGCGAACCAATAATGTCATTGCCACCATAGGGCGCACAGAGAATTCAGTTCAGCGTATCGATTTACTGGCTAATACTGGACTTCAAACGGTTAGCGATTTTCAGCGCTTGGTCATAAGTGAAGATCGCGGTGTTCAGATTCGCCTTGGGGATGTTGCACAAATCGCATTAGGTGAAGAAGAAAGTGATACCGATGCCCGAATCAATCAGCGACAAACTATATTTATTTCTTTATGGCCGCTGCCCGGAGCCAATGAAATAGCTATTGCTGATCGATTATATGTGGCCCTGGACGAAATAAACCCAACCCTTCCGGAGGGTATGAATATCGAGGTAGGTTACGACATTACAACCTACATGCGTGATGCTCTAAAGGAAATTTTTATCACTCTGATTGAGACTATTTTATTGGTTGGTATTGTGGTGGTTGCTTTTATGGGGTCTTTTCGGACTGCGCTCGTTCCCTTGGTAACCATTCCAATCTCTCTGTTGGGCGCGATTGCTGCAATGTCGTTAATGGGATTTTCTCTCAATCTTTTGACCGTGTTAGCTGTCGTTCTTTCAGTGGGGTTGGTGGTGGATGATGCGATTGTTGTAGTAGAAAACGTTGGCCGCTTCATGCGTCAAGGAATGAGCAGAACAGAAGCAGCCCTAAAAAGCTCTCGGCAGCTGTTATCACCAATAATAGGGATGACACTTACACTTGCGGTGGTTTACGCGCCCATTGGTTTTTTGTCAGGTTTAACTGGCGTATTGTTTAAAGAGTTTGCTTTTACATTGGCAATAGCAGTGCTTATTTCCGGTGTCGTGGCGATCACACTGTCACCTATTATGAGCGCCTATGTTTGCCCAGAGGGTGGTAAAGAGGGTCGTTATACTCAATGGATTAACGGGCGATTTGTTGCCCTGCAATATCATTACAGGAACGTTCTGGATACTACCTTGGCTAATAATGCTCAGGTCGCCGTGCTAGCGATATTTTTCACTCTGTTGATAGCACCGTTTTTTATACTCTCGAAGCAGGAGCTTGCACCTACCGAAGATCAGGGCTCAATATCTGTAATTACTAGGGGTCCAGCTGAGGCTTCTCTAGAGTATACAACCCGGTACATGCAGGATGTTGTGGATGCGATGGGTTCTCTTCCAGCAGCCACCGACATGTGGCAAATTGTTATGCCATCCAGTAGTTTTGGTGGGCAGAATTTTGTCGAATATAGCAAACGTGATGTCACCGTTCACGACCTTCGTTGGGAAACTTTTGCAAAGCTATCTGCAGTTACGGGGGTAAAAAGTCTTCCTATACTCAGTCCGGCGCTGCCTACAGCTGGTAATTTCGATATTGAGTTAGTTGTTCAGTCCACCGATAGTGCTAAAGATGCTCTACCTTATGCTGAGGCTATGGTCACGGCGGCCTATGCTAGCGGACTATTTTTATTTGCCGACACAGATTTACGTATTGATTTACCCCAGGCAAAATTTGATATCGATCGTGAAAAAGTAGCTGATTTAGGAATGAACCTAAACGATGTTAGCCGCCAAGTGAGTCTTTTAGTGTCCGGAAATTATGTCAATCGGTTTGATTATAACGGCAAGGCGTATCAGGTGATCCCTATGGTGAGTCAGGAGCTGCGCTCTGATCCAGATATGCTGATGCAGATCAAGATCCGTACCCCAGCAGGAGACCTTATTCCCCTTTCTGCAATCGCGAGCCTAAAGCGGACCGCGGCGCCTCGCTTTTTGGGGAAATTTGAGCAAAAAAATTCGTTTCGAGTTTTCGGCGGCGTGATTCCTGGAATAACCCGCGAACAAGCTTTAGGTGCTCTTGAGATGGCTGCTAAAGATTTGTTGCCTGTGCACTACACCCTGGACTATGCCGGGGAATCGAGGCAAATGCGTGCTGAGGGCAATACTTTGGCTGGTGTTTTAGGCATTGCAATGATCATTGTGTTTTTTGTACTCGCTGTGCAGTTTAATAGTTTTCGAGACCCACTCATTGTTATCATAGGGTCTGTGCCCTTAGCTTTTGCAGGAGCTTTGTTATTTACTTTTTTAGACTTAACAAGCATTAATATTTATTCACAGGTTGGGTTTATTACGCTGGCAGGTTTGATATCAAAAAATGCGATTTTAATTGTCGAATTTGCCAATCAAATGCAAGCCAGTGGTCTTGATAAAGTAGAGGCAATTAAGCAGGGTGCAGCCACTCGATTGCGTCCAGTATTGATGACCACCGGTGCCACAGTACTGGGTCACTTTCCTCTTGTGTTAGTGGATGGGTCTGGAGCCGAAGCGCGCAACAGTATAGGTATTATTTTGGTCGCTGGTATGCTCGTAGGTACCCTGTTCACCTTGTTTGTGTTGCCAACTGTGTATCTTTGGTTGTCTTCTGGCCATCATAACAAACAAAAGCCGTCGTCCTTGCCAGATACTCAGTTAGCTTAAAGAGTGTGCTCTAACTAGGGTGCAAGAAAAGGATCTGTTCGGTTTTTTGCTTATAGTCTATGGATGTATGATTCTATTGATG
>DNBN01000096.1:5155-14159 GCA_003491845.1 Porticoccaceae bacterium
CTATTGATGTTTTGTGTCGGTTGTAGAAAAAGATCGCCCACAAAATCGAGCCTCTACAAAGCCCTCTCATTCCTCTTTATCAGCGGTTAAATAGTAATGCTACAAGGTTATCATCAGCCAAGGCGACAGGGGCCAAGTCTGCAAGGCACCATTAGGTCGATTAATAATAATCAATGGCTGATGATAAAAATACGAGAAACAAAAAAGGCGGCTTGACTGCCTTTTTTGTTTCTGTCACTTACGCTAGTGTAGGGATAACTAACGCTGTTCTATGGGCGTGTAATCCCTTGCGTCAGCGCCAGTATAAAGCTGACGAGGACGACCAATTCGGTATGGGTTGGTAATCATCTCGTTCCAGTGAGAAATCCAACCTACCGTCCTGCCAGTAGCAAAAATCACAGTGAACATCTCTTCTGGAATACCCATAGCCTTTAAAATGATTCCTGAGTAAAAATCTACATTGGGATACAGTTTTTTACTAACAAAATACTCGTCTTCTAGAGCTATTTTCTCTAGCTTTTTAGCTAATCTAAACAGAGGATCATTTTCCACACCAAGTACCTCGAGAACCTCATCACAGGTTTGGCGCATAACAGTTGCGCGTGGGTCATAATTCTTGTACACACGATGTCCAAATCCCATTAAGCGGAAAGGATCATTTTTATCCTTAGCCTTACTTATATACTCTTCAATGTTGTCTTCGTGCCCAATCTCATCAAGCATACTCAATACAGCTTCATTTGCACCACCATGAGCAGGACCCCACAGAGCGGCAATGCCTGCTGCGATACAGGCAAATGGGTTAGCCCCAGATGAGCCTGCAAGCCTTACAGTAGAGGTTGATGCGTTCTGTTCATGATCTGCATGAAGTAAGAAGATTCTATCCATCGCCTTAGCAAGAGCAGGGTGACAAACATATTTCTCGCAGGGCGTGCCGAACATCATGTGCAGGAAATTTTCAGAATACGACAACGTGTTGTCGGGATAGATATAGGGCTGCCCAACAAAATGCTTGTAGCACATGGCGGCGATCGTGGGCATCTTAGCTATCAGACGATGCGCAGATATTGATCGATGCTCCTGGTCAGTGATGTCCAATGAGTCATGATAAAAGGACGACATCGCTCCAACTAGGCTGCAGAGCATAGCCATAGGGTGGGCATCATATCTGAAGCCGCTAATAAAGTGCTCGATTGATCGGTTCACCATGGTGTGGTATTTGATTGTGTTTTCAAACTCAGCTTTTTGCTCGGCATTGGGTAGAGCCCCCTCGAGCAGAAGATAGCAGGATTCAATGTAGTCTGATTTTTCCGCAAGCACCTCGATAGGATAGCCACGATGTAACAAGATTCCTTTGTCCCCGTCTATGTAGGTTATGTCTGATTGACAGGCTGCTGTTGCTGAAAAGCCTGGGTCATAGGTAAAAAACCCATGATTACCCAAAGATCCTATGTCAATAACATCCTGACCCCTAGTACCTTTTAAAACCGGCAGCTCAATTGGGTCTGCACCATCAACGGTGAGTGTGGCTTTGCGCTCAGTCATGCTTAATCCTTAAAAATCAGTTTGTCGTGGGCAAAAATATCGTCCACAACTATAGTTGTTAAGTAGCAATTGTCAACTAGTGGACACTTTTAAACCATCGCCAAGGTGGATATTTGGCTATATTCAGTCTATTTTAAATAGTCACTATTACTTCTTCGAATGGGCCGTTGGCCACCTTGTGCAGTAAACAGGGTATAGAGATCTAGTAGTAGAGGAAAAAGGCGCGCAAGCGAAAGTAAAGCGGTTATCCTGTCTGAAAAGACAGCAGATTTCGTGTATTGATAATTGAATTTGCAGGTCTATTTGGCTATACTAAGTAGGCTAAAAAGGGCACTTTGCATTACCAGACGAAGGCCAAATAATTTTCATTTTAAACAGCATTTTTAACAACGCGTTTCTGACTTGTCAAAGCGCCATAAGGACTATGTGTGGTGAATAAAAAAAGACCTGTTAATTTAGATTTTTCAACCATGAGCTTGCCTGTAACCTCAATTGTATCTATCACCCATAGACTCTCAGGCGTAATTTTGTTTTTTGCGGTAGGCGTGATGCTTTGGGTGTTAGACACTAGCCTTGCCTCGAAGGAGAGTTTTTTTAATTTGAAAGCTATCCTTGGACATCCCGTTTCTCAACTTGTTATTTGGGCCAGTTTGGCCGCTCTGGCATATCACATGATCGCGGGGATTAGGCATTTAATCATGGATTTTGGTGTCGGTGAAGATAGCTTTAATAGTGGCCGTGTAAGTGCGTGGGGGGCTGCGGGAGTTGCGGCAATTGTTATAACCTTTATTACAGTTTGGATTTTCCTATGGTAACTTCAGTTACAAGTTTTGGGCGCAGTGGGCTGTCCGATTGGTTGGTGCAGCGAGTGACAGCAATCGTCATGGCGCTGTATGTTTTTTTTATAGTCGCTTTCTTACTGGTTAATCCTGATCTGGATTATAACCAGTGGGCAGCGCTTCATGAATCCTTGCCTATGCGGATGTTTAGTTTGCTGACTATGATTTCTATCGCGGCACATGCCTGGATTGGAATGTGGTGTGTCTTGACAGATTATATTACCGTCCGAATGATTGGCCCAAAAGCCACTGCGATTCGTATCTTTTTTCAGCTGGGCATGATTTCCATGACTCTGCTGTATTTATTGTGGGCTATTGATATTCTCTGGGGAATTTAAGTACATGGCTAATATTAGAACAATGAGTTTTGACGCAGTTATTGTAGGCGGCGGCGGCTCAGGCATGCGCGCGGCACTTCAGTTGGCGCAATCAGGTTACAAAACAGCGGTAATCACCAAAGTTTTTCCAACACGTTCGCATACTGTGTCCGCTCAAGGCGGCATTACCTGCGCGATTGCCAGTGATGATCCAAATGATCAGTGGCAGTGGCACATGTATGACACAATCAAGGGGTCTGATTATATTGGTGACCAAGAGGCGATCGAGTATATGTGTCAAACGGGTCCTGAGGCTATATTTGAGCTAGAGCATATGGGATTGCCGTTTTCACGCACTAAAGAAGGGCGAATATATCAGCGCCCTTTTGGTGGGCAATCAAAAGACTTTGGAGCAGGTGGTCAGGCGGCTAGAACCTGTGCGGCTGCGGATCGTACTGGGCACGCATTACTTCATACGCTTTATCAGGGTAATCTAAAAAATAAAACGGTATTTTTGAATGAATGGTTCGCTGTAGACATAGTCAAAAACGCTGATGGTGCGGTAGTTGGTGTAGTTGCAATTAATATTGAATCTGGCGAATCAGTATATGTAAAATCTAAAGCAACAGTATTTGCGACTGGTGGTGCCGGACGAATATATGCGTCAACTACCAACGCTCATATTTGTACTGGTGATGGTGTAGGGATGGCACTCAGGGCAGGCTTTCCAGTTCAAGATATTGAGATGTGGCAGTTTCACCCTACCGGTATTCATGGGGCAGGGACTCTGGTCACAGAGGGTTGTCGGGGTGAGGGTGGTTACCTGATAAATAAAGATGGTGAGCGTTTTATGGAGCGCTATGCTCCCAATGCTAAAGATCTCGCGGGTAGAGATGTAGTGGCGCGCTCTATGGTCTTGGAAATTCTCGAAGGAAGAGGATGTGGGCCAGAGGGTGATCATGTATATCTAAAGCTTGACCATTTAGGGGAAGAAGCACTAAACGCTAAATTGCCGGGTATTTTGGAGTTGTCTCGAACCTTTGCTCATGCAGATCCCGTCAAGGAGCCTATTCCGGTAGTGCCAACCTGCCATTATATGATGGGTGGGATACCAACAAATGTAGACGGCCAGGCTTTAACAGTGGATCGTGAAGGAAATGACCAGGTGATCGAAGGCTTCTATGCGTGTGGTGAGGCTGCCTGCGTTTCCGTGCATGGCGCCAACCGATTGGGTGGTAATTCATTGCTAGATTTAGTGGTGTTTGGCCGTGCTTCAGGTATTTTTATCGAGAAGCAGCTTCGAGAGGGCATTACCTTGAAGGACGCAACTGATGAAGATATTCAGCGAGCTATGGTCAACTTAGATCGTATTAACCAATCTGCTGACGGTGAGAATGCGTCAGTATTGCGCGCCGAGTTGCAGTCTATTATGCAGAATTACTTTGGTGTTTTCCGTCGGGGTGATTATATGAAGTTGGGTGTTGAAAAGCTTGATAAGTTGCGGGTACGAGTTGAGAACGTCTATCTTGATGATAAGAGTAATGCGTTTAATACAGCAAGAATTGAAGCGTTAGAGTTGCTTAACCTGTTTGAGACTGCCTATGCCACTGCCATTGCTGCAGAGGGGCGAACTGAAAGTCGTGGTGCCCATGCGCGAGAGGATTTCCAAGACCGTGATGATGAAAACTGGCTGTGTCACTCAATATATTTCCCAGGAAGTAAAGAAATAGGTAAGCGGCCGGTGAACTTTACCTTGAAGACGCGTGAACCCTTCGAACCTAAAATACGTACCTATTAACAATATTTGAATAGATTGAGATTTTTATGCTGAATGTAAGTATTTACCGCTACAACCCAGAAGTTGACGCTGAACCATTTATGCAAGACTTTAAGTTTGATGCCCAAGGCAAAGATCTTATGGTGCTGGATGTGTTGGAAAAATTAAAGGTCGAAGATCCTTCATTGGTCTTCCGTCGGTCATGTCGAGAGGGCGTCTGCGGCTCAGATGGAGTTAACATTTCAGGTAAGAATGGCTTGGCCTGCATAACTCCATTGTCAGAAGCGGTAAAAGGCAACAAACTTGTTATTCGACCTCTGCCAGGATTGCCTGTAATACGAGATCTTGTCATCGATATGACGCAATTTTATGCTCAGTATGAGAAGATTCAGCCCTACATGATTAATAATTCGCCAGCACCTGCTATAGAAAGGCTTCAGAGCCCGGAAGAGAGAGCTAAGCTGGATGGGCTTTATGAGTGTATTCTCTGTGCCTGTTGTTCCACCGCCTGTCCTTCATTTTGGTGGAACCCAGAAAAGTTTATTGGCCCGTCGGGGTTGCTTCAGGCTTATCGCTTTCTTGCTGATAGCAGAGACACGGCAACAGAAGAACGTTTGTCTAAATTAGATGATCCTTTCAGTGTATTTCGCTGTCACGGTATCATGAATTGTGTGCAGGTATGCCCTAAAGGCCTTAATCCGACTAAAGCTATTGGCCATATTCGCAATATGTTGATTCGTAGCGCAACATAATTGACTGTGTGTAGCATAAAAGCACTATTTTGCTGATATTTTACTAGCCGTGGAGCTCGAACGCCTTTAAAATGGCGGCAAAATTTGCACTCAAAAGGACATATCATTAATGCCTGAGGGCTTGATGGAGCAATTTTTAAGCTCCTCCCACTTTTCCGGTGGAAACGCTGCCTACATCGAAGGGCTCTACGAGACCTATTTGCATGATCCCAATGGTGTTCCTGCAGAATGGGGTCAGTTTTTCGACTCTCTTCCTCGCACTAATGGGTCCATTGCACCAGATGTATCCCATGACACAATAATTCAACACTTTGAATTGCTTGGGAAGAGACAGGCTCGACCAACTCCTGCGCCTGGCTCTGGTGGAATTCATCTTGAATTTGAGCGAAAGCAAGTCAAAATTGTTCAGCTTATTAGTTCCTATCGGTTTCGCGGTCATCAAAAGGCTCGACTAGATCCTTTGGGAATTATGATCAGAGAACATGTGCCTGATTTGGATCTGCATTTTCATGGTTTAACCGAAGCTGATCTTGACACTACATTTCAGACAAGCCCGCTCTATATAGGCAAACAAGAAGCACCACTGCGTGAGATTATTGCTACCCTAGAGGAGACCTATTGTGGTGATCTTGGGCCAGAATTTATGCATATTACATCCTTTGCTGAGAAGCAGTGGTTAGCACAAAGATTTGAAAGTGTTCGATCCAAGCCAACCTATGGTAGTGACGCAAGAATTGATGTACTTGGCCGTCTGACCGCGGCAGAGGGGTTAGAAAAGCATTTAGATTCAAAATATCCCGGCACTAAGCGTTTTGGTCTTGAAGGTGGCGAGAGCTTAATACCCCTTTTAGATTGCTTGGTTCGACGCTCTGGTGAATATGGTGCTAAAGAAATTGTCATGGCTATGGCTCATCGTGGGCGCTTGAATGTACTAGTAAATATCCTAGGTAAGAACCCAGCGGAGATGTTTGAAGAGTTTGAGGGCAAGCGTCTTGTAAATACCTCAGGGGATGTTAAGTACCACCAAGGTTTTTCATCGAATGTTATGACCCCTGGCGGAGAAGTTCACATGGCCCTGGGTTTTAACCCATCGCACCTTGAGATTTCTTGCCCTGTGGTGGTCGGTTCTGCTCGAGCTAGACAGGATCGGCGTGATGATCCTACTGGCCAAAAAGTGGTCCCTATCTTGATGCATGGTGACGCCGCATTTGCCGGTCAGGGCGTGGTAATGGAAACTTTCCAGTTATCTCAGACTAGAGCTTACCGCACCGGTGGTACCATCCATATTGTTATAAATAATCAGGTCGGTTTTACCACTAGCAGGCAAGATGATGCGCGGTCTACAGAATACTGCACTGATATAGCCAAGATGGTTGGTGCCCCAATTTTGCACGTCAACGGAGATAACCCTGATGCGGTTATGTTTGCGGCAATGTTAGCAACAGACTACCGCTATGAATTTGGTAAAGACGTAGTCATTGATCTAGTGTGTTATCGTCGGCGTGGGCACAATGAAACTGATGAGCCATCATCTACTCAGCCACTAATGTACGATATCATTAAAAAACACTCTACAACGCGCTCTCTTTATGCTCAAAAGTTAATAAACGAAGGCGTGATACAAGAAAATCAAGCCAATGACATGGCAAACGTCTACCGATCTAGTCTAGATAAGGGCGAATTTGTAGTACATAACTTAGTGCGTGAACCAGACACTACATTGTTCGTTGATTGGATACCATATTTAGACCACGATTGGCGAATTGACGGCACAACAGGAATTGAGTTGAGTCAACTTAAAGAGGTTGCTGCAAAAATAACCACCATTCCAGATGGTATTGTGGTTCAGCGGCAAGTAGCAAAAATATACGATGATCGTCGCAAGATGGCTGGTGGTGCATTGCCTCTTAATTGGGGTATGGCAGAGTTACTTGCTTATGGTTCTCTTCTTAAGGAAGGCTACCCAATTCGCTTTACAGGCCAAGATGTTCGACGTGGTACTTTTTCCCATCGTCATGCGGTGATTTTTAACCAGAGGGACGGAGAGGCCTATCTTCCGCTGGTTAATATGTATGAAGATCAGCCTAGATTTGACATTTATGATTCGGTGCTTTCGGAAGAGGCGGTTCTAGCGTTTGAGTATGGCTATGCTACTACAGCTCCCAAAGGGCTTATTATTTGGGAAGCTCAGTTTGGCGACTTTGCAAATGGCGCTCAGGTGGTTATAGACCAGTTTATTGCCAGTGGAGAGCATAAGTGGGGGCGACTATGTGGACTCACAATGATGTTACCCCATGGCTTTGAGGGGCAGGGTCCGGAGCATTCATCTGCGCGCCTTGAAAGATTTTTGCAGCTTTGTGCTGAACATAATATGCAGATTTGTAACCCTACAACACCTGCACAAATTTTTCATTTGTTGCGGCGTCAAGCGATACGGCCAATGCGACGCCCTTTAGTTATTATGAGTCCCAAGTGGATACTTCGTCACAAGTTAGCGACATCGAGTCTAGAAGACTTGTCTGCGGGCGAATTTAACAATGTTATTGATGATGCTACTGTCGATCCGGCGTTGGTAAAGCGCGTTATACTGTGTTCAGGCAAGGTGTATTATCATTTGCTAGAAGAGCGAGACAGTCGTGGTATCACCGATATAGCAATTATTCGTCTGGAGCAGTTATATCCTTTCCCTGATACAGAGCTTGATGCGATTCTAGGTAACTATAACCATTTGCAAAGTGCGGTGTGGTGTCAGGAAGAGCCGATGAATCAGGGTGCCTGGTACAGTAGCCAGCATCATATGCGAAGCGCTTTTAATCGTATTGATCCAAAATTATACTTAGCCTATGCAGGTCGTCCAGGCTCAGCTGCTCCTGCGAGCGGTTATATGTCTGTTCATCTTGATGAGCAGAAAAAATTCATTGATGAAGCGTTAACATTCAACAATTAAACTAGGAATAGATTAATGGCCATAGAAATTAAGGCACCCACATACCCAGAATCAGTACAAGAAGGTACATTAGCGACTTGGCATAAGCAGGCGGGTGATACCGTCAGTCGTGACGAGCTTATTGTTGATATAGAGACCGATAAGGTAGTGCTTGAAGTCGTGGCGCCTGCATCTGGGGTGCTAGCGGAAGTATTGAAAGCAGAAGGAGATATTGTCCTGAGTAATGAGATTCTTGCGCGAATTGAGGAGGGTACTGTTGTTGCGGCATCTCCTGCAGCCTCGAAGGCTGAGCCGGACACTGACGTGGGTGGTGTAATGGTTAATCCTGCAGCTAAGAAGCTTGCTGATGAGCGTAACATCGATCTTTCTGAAATTACAGGTACCGGCAAGGGTGGACGTATTACTAAAGAAGACGTAGTTAACTATTCGCCTGCTGCACCCTCTGCGCCAGCAGCTGCTAAGTCTGTATCTGCAGATACAGATACAACAATGCCAGTTGGTGAGAGAGTTGAGCGCCGTGTGGCTATGACACGCATGCGCTCAAGGATCTCTGAGCGTTTGATGAGTGTAACGCAGTCTACGGCTATGCTAACAACCTTTAATGAGGTAGATATGTCTGCCATGATGGGTTTACGTAAGCAGTATCAGGACGAATTTACTAAGATGCATAATGGTACTCGTCTTGGGTTTATGGGTATGTTTGTCAAGGCGGCGGTAGAAGCTTTGAAGCGTTTCCCCCTAGTTAATGCTTCAATTGATGGGACGGATATCGTTTATCATGGTTATCAGGATATCGGTGTTGCAGTGTCTACTGATCGTGGATTAGT
>DNBN01000133.1:0-29367 GCA_003491845.1 Porticoccaceae bacterium
GAGATAAAGCGGCGTAATTGTTATCTGGGCCAACGAATACCATAATCTTTTGGGTATCTAACCAAAAAAACTAATTGCACCCCACAAAACTAAAACCTTAACGTAAGATATAGGGGTATCTCTGCTAACCTAATAAAATTACACGCCCTCGAACCCTTAAAAGCATGATTCATATAAATAAAATCAAAGATTAGCCCTTATTAATAACAAACTGACGTTATCGCATTTTATGACTACCCAATTCCATTAAATTAGCTATAAATGCCTACATGGCCGGCTTTGTTGGGTAATATCGGTATTATTTTTCAAGCATTGTACTTTACAATATTCAATTTTTATTAAAGGTAACTGAGCGATGAAATTATCTCAATATGGAAGCACTATTACCGACATAGACCCTACTGAAACGCAAGAGTGGGTAGATGCAATGTCAGCGGTAACCAGCATTCAGGGGCCTGAGCGAGCTCAATATCTAATACGGCAACTAGAAGAAGTTATCAGGAATAACAGCGCTAGCGCTAGTGGGCAGCCTTTCTCTGCCTACAGAAACTCTATCCCCCTAGACCGCCAAGGCGCCTATGCGGGTAATTTAGAATTAGAAGAACGCATTACTGCAATTAATCGCTGGAATGCTTTAGTAATGGTAATGCGAGCGAATCAAGCCTACGGCGGTCTGGGTGGCCATATTGCGAGCTATGCGTCTGCTGCCGAAATTTTTGAAACTGGCTTTAACCACTTTTTTAGAGCTAAAACCGACACTTTTGGCGGTGATCTGGTTTACTTTCAACCGCATTCAGCTCCTGGAATATATGCGCGAGCATTTCTCGAAGGCCGTCTTACCGAGAATCAGCTATCGCATTACCGTCAAGAGGTGAACGGAGAGGGTCTATGCTCTTATCCACATCCTTGGTTAATGCCTGATTTTTGGCAATTCCCAACAGGCTCTATGGGTATAGGGCCTATCAATGCTGTATATCAAGCCCGCTATATGCGCTATCTTGAGCATCGTGGTCTTGGCAAAACCGATGGTCGGCATGTTTGGGGCGTGTTTGGCGATGGCGAAATGGACGAGCCAGAATCTATTGCTGGTCTGACGCTAGCAGCCCGAGAAGGGCTTGATAATTTAACCTTCGTGGTTAACTGTAATTTGCAGCGTTTAGACGGCCCAGTACGAGGTAATGGTCAAATCATTCAAGAATTAGAAAGCCTGTTTATTGGCGCCGGATGGAACGTCATTAAAGTCCTTTGGGGGTCTGAGTGGGACAGCCTTTTCGCTCGCGATACCCAGCAGGTTTTATTGCGGCGGTTTGCTGAGACTGTGGATGGCGAATACCAAGACTTAGGCTCAAAGGACGGAGACTATAACCGCACAACGTTTTTTGATACAGACCCTGAAACTGCCGCTTTGGTTGCTCACATGACCGATACTGAGATCAACAAGCTTACCCGTGGCGGCCATGACTTACGAAAACTCTACGCAGCCTTCAGTGCGGCCTTAGCCTACAAGGGTAAACCCACAGTAATTCTAGCAAAAACAAAAAAAGGCTTTGGCATGGGCGGTGCAGGGGAAAGCAGAATGATGTCGCATCAGGCAAAGAGTTTAGACCTGGATGCATTGCGAGAATTTCGTGATCGCTTTTCCATTCCTTTGACAGATCAAGATTTAGAAAATTTACGTTTTTTCAAGCCTCCTAAAGATAGTCCTGAGATGATGTATTTACATCAGCAACGCAACACCCTCGGAGGATCTATACCAGCTAGGCAACAGCAATCACAACATAGGGAGAAAACATCTAGCATTCCCAAAATAGAGCAGTACGCTGCTTTCGCTTTGCAGCCCAAGGGTAGATCTATGTCCACTACAATGGCCGCAGTACGCATGCTTGGCGGGCTTCTTAAAGATAAATCACTGGGTCCCATGATAGTCCCCATTGTTGCCGATGAAGCGCGCACCTTTGGTATGGATAGTCTCTTTCGACAGGTAGGTATCTACGCACCTCTCGGACAACTGTACAGACCAGAAGATGCCGACTCAATGATGTTTTATAAAGAAGCTAAAAATGGTCAGCTACTGGAGGAAGGTATCAATGAAGCCGGCGCTATATCATCCTGGGCAGCAGCGGCAACTTCCTATTCTGTCCATAATATACCTACACTGCCTTTTTATATTTATTACTCTATGTTTGGCTTTCAGAGGGTTGGTGATCTTATTTGGGCGGCTGCTGACCAACGTGCAAGAGGATTTCTTCTTGGCGCTACCGCTGGCAGAACAACTCTCTCTGGCGAGGGCTTGCAGCACCAAGATGGTAGCAGTCATCTGATTGCTTCAACGGTACCCAATTGTCGTGCCTATGACCCTGCTTATGCCTACGAAGTAGCTGTCATAATGCATCATGGAATGATCCAAATGATGGATAAAAACGTTGATGAGTTTTATTACATCACCCTCATGAATGAGAATTACGAACAACCTAACTTACCTGCAGATACTAAAGAAAACATTATCCGAGGACTGCACAAAATAGAACATTTTGGTGAAACCACTAACAAACTAAAAGTACGCTTAATAGGATCTGGCACTATCCTAAACGAGGTTATAGCCGCAGCAGGGATCCTCCTTGATCAGTTCAATATTAGCAGTGAAATTTTCAGCGCTACCAGCTTCACAGAATTAGCCAAAGAGGCTAGAACAGTAGCTCGTGAAAATCGCTTAGCCAACTCAGACACTGTAAGCTTCAGTCATGTAGAACAGTGCTTGCCAGGAGAGCTTCCTGTTATTGCCGCTACTGATTATGTCGTTGCCTTACCTCAATTAATAGCGCCATATCTGGATGCACGCTTTGTCGCCCTTGGTACAGACGGTTTTGGGCGCAGCGATCAACGCGAGGTCTTACGAGAATTTTTTGAAGTTGATCGCAAGAATATTGCTTTAGCGGCAATAGAGTCTCTGGTAAAACTGGAGCTTCTTGACCGCTCTGTCTTACTAGATGCTGTTGACCATCTGGCGATTAATCGACAATCACCGCCACCTTGGACAGAATAATACGAACATCCAATCAATGATGTTATCAATAGTAGTATAGTGATGAGGAGTCTATGGATGCACTATCTTTAGCGAGCTCCAACTGAACTAAAGTATGCTGGTAAAACGATGATTGGTTATATTCTGCTATACCTATTTGGCAATTTTTTTTATACTCTTCGATGTTTGCATCCGCTTCCGGTTACCCTCTTACAAAGGCTAGTTTCATGGCAAAACTAATTACTGAAACCGTTACCAGTGTTCATCACTGGAATGACACACTCTTTAGTTTCAAAACAACTCGTGATGCCGGTTTTCGGTTTAAAAATGGTCATTTTGTGATGATTGGTCTTGAGCATGAGGGAAGACCACTGATGCGCGCCTACTCCATCGCCAGTGCAAACTATGAAGATGAGCTAGAATTTTTTAGCATTAAGGTAGAAGATGGACCACTCACGTCTAAACTTCAGCACCTCCAGCCAGGAGATGAAATTCTTATTGGCAAGAAACCCACTGGGACCTTGATCACCGACCAGATGCTCCCGGGTAAAAACTTGTATCTTATTGGTACAGGGACGGGACTAGCGCCCTTCATGAGTATCATCAAAGATCCCGATGTATATGAGCAATTTGACAAGATTATACTTGCCCATGGGGTACGCTATAAATCCGAACTTGCATACAGCGATTACATCCAAAACGAATTGCCAGAACACGAATACTTCGGTGATTTTGTAAAAGAGAAGTTAATATACTACCCGTTGGTCACTAGAGAACCGTTCAGAAATAATGGACGAATCACAGAAATGATGACCTGTGGCAAACTCTTTATGGACATAGCACTGCCTATGCCAACAACGGCCGATGATCGATTTATGCTCTGTGGAAGCCCAAGTATGCTAAAAGATATGTGTAAAATATTAGATGATAGGGGGTTTTCTGAAGCACGAAATGGCCGAATGGGCGAATATGTTATTGAGAGAGCTTTTGTCGAAAAATAAATCTGACTGAAATAGCACGGTACAAAAAAGGCCGTTTAAAAACGGCCTTTTGATCACTGCAACACATTCTAGGGATTTACATTAAATGTTCCACGCATGCTGTAGGAGTGCCCCGGAAAGGAGCAAAAGAACATATAAGATTCACCACTGGTCAAACCGTCGGTTGAAAAACTCACGTTGGTTGTCTCGCCACCACCGATCACCGACGTATAAGCCACAACCCGATCATCGCCCACAGGTACATAGCTCGCTGCAAGCCCCGCACTCATTCCTTGCGTTGCCAAAACCTGAACATCAGAACTTTTCGCCAAAACCCAGTTATGACCCATTATCTTGGCGGGCAACTTGCCGCTGTGCGTAAGGTTTACAGTGATCGATTCACAGCTTTTTTCCACTGTCATATCGGCGGCACTAAATTTGAGGTAGTCACCCACCTCTACATCAAATGAGCAAGCCGCCTGCGACAAGCTTGCGCCGGTGCTCAAACCCATAAAAACCACAACTTTTAAAAAACTCTTCATAACAACTCCGCTAAGTAAAACAATTTAATTGAGTATCGGTACGTCTGCGAACTGCACATGGATTATCAAACCCAACATCCGACAAATAATTCAACATCGTTCCAGGTTCGTCCGCTAGGATGAAAAAGGAACCCTAAATTTAACGAGTAATTTGCCAGCTATTGCTGAACGATTAAGGCTTACACCACAAAATGACGACGCCAATCTAGGATTATCTCCAACTAGAACCACGGTTTGAGCATCAATATTAGCAATTCGTTTTATGATCTTTCCCGAAGTCACAGTGTCATAAACCACCACATCACCTGTAACCAGTGAGGCTGCTCGCCGGGTGATAATAAAATCACCCGGCGACAAGCTTGGGTACATACTATTGCCAGAAACGCGAAATAGGTTAAGCACCTGCTAGTACAGGCTGCACCACGGCGAGAGCCGGTGGATAAGGTGCAATCACCTTTTCAGTTTCAACACCTTTTGTTGCCCAAAAAATTTCAGCAAATCTATTCACGCTCGCCAACAAATTTTCACCATTGTCCCGACCTATTCCCTGCTTACATTTAGAGGCTTGCATCATGATAGTGTGAACTAGCTCATGAACCTCAGGGTAAGCTTCGATTTGCGGTGCTTTAAAATAATCGCCCCAAATTGTAGTAATATCGTGCTTTACACTTGCCGCATGAGTCTCCTTTTGGTCAGTCAAGCGAACCAACTGTGCCGAGTCAGCAGCGGAGGTAACAGTATCGCCAAGTTCATGAATCAAATCCAACAATCTAATTACGCTTAAAGTAGCAATTAAGGCTGTTGCTGGGTCATAAATTTTACACGGTATATCACAATGTGCTTTAACATCAGTTACTGCAAACATGTTATTAATCCTATTCAGTCTTGTAATTTAGAAGTATTGTTGGTTTTTAGCTTCACCTGCTGTTGGGCATTGGCGTTTGCCCTAGAGCGACGCATAAACACCGCGCATCCTGCCAATGTCATTATCAACATCAGAGCTTGGGCCATAGCGCCATGATCATGCCATAGTCCTTGATGGTCACCAGTGTGAGCTAATGCCGTGCTAGAGAGAAGTGTGAACAAAATAGTCGAAATTGCTTTCATTATATTTATTTCCTTTGATTAAAATCTGTTTGAAAAAACGGTGGTATTTATTCTTAAAGTCTTGAACTCCCAAATATCATACAACGTACAGTGCCCCCGAAGACTTAGACCAAAACTATAAGATGAAAAAACCACAATAACAATCTTAATAAACCAAATTTTGACCATTCATAAACGCGATTGCTATCACTTTAAAATTATATGAAACCACTACTAAGATTCAATAGTAGCATTACAACAGTCATCATTACGCTAGCATTGTGTAGCCTTTTAAAAGACTTTTCGTGTCCCTCATCCCTAGCTTTGTTGGTTCTAGGGATAATCACATATGCACAGGTAGCAAAAAAAGTCGTAAGACCACCAACCCATGATTGCAATATTAAGTCATTAGTCATTGCGCTTCCTAGGGTGAACAACCCTAGTACAGCAATGAAAACAAAAAACTTGGGGAACACCTTGCGTAAAAAGGGCCCTGCGTGATCCGGCCCCAACCCTCTAAAAACAGTAGGTGCGATCACCGCAGTTTGGAACAAAATAATTCCAACAGTGATACCGCTTAGTAATATGGAAAGGTTGATGGTCATCTTCTTATCCCTTATTTATATCAAATAACTTACATACACAACTAACCTACCTATCGGTCTTCTGCGGCAGCGTCGTAAAACCCATGTTAAAAAGCACAAAACCAAAACTATCAACATATTGGGCGATAGTTTTTTTCACTGGCGTTCCGACACCATGACCTGCGTCGGTTTCTATACGGATCAACATTGGCTTTTGGCTTATATTTTTATCCTGCAAATGTGCCGTAAACTTAAACGAATGTGCTGGCACTACGCGATCATCATGATCTCCTGTGGTCACTAAAACCGCAGGATAGTTTTTTTCTCTAACATTATGAACCGGAGAATAGGCCTTTAAATACTCAAACATTGCTGAACTCTGTTCAGCGGTGCCATAGTCATAGGCCCACCCCGCGCCGGCAGTAAAGGTATGGTATCTTAGCATATCAAGTACGCCAACACCGGGCAGCGCCACTTGCATTAGATCAGGACGCTGGGTTAGCACCGCCGCAACCAAAAGACCTCCGTTAGATCGACCACTAATTGCCAAATAATCACTGGAAGCATAGCCCTCTGCAGCCAAAAATTCTGCTGCAGCAATAAAGTCATCAAATACATTTTGTTTGTTCAGCTGTGTTCCCGCATCATGCCAGACTTTGCCATATTCACCTCCACCTCGAAGATTAGGCACTGCATAAACGCCCCCCTGTTCTAACCAAAATGCATTCGCGATACTAAAAGAAGGCGTTAGGCTGACATTAAAACCACCGTACCCATAAAGCATAGTTGGATTTTTGCCGTTTAGAGTAATTCCCTTTTTGTGGGTAATCATCATGGGAATTTGAGTGCCATCTTTGGAGGCATAAAATACCTGCTTAGATACATAGTTATCTGATTCAAACTTAGCCGCTGAGGCCCTATAGACGACGGATGTATGATCGTTAACGTCAAACTCAAAAATCGTCGCTGGCATATGGTAGTTAGTAAACGAATAATAGAGCTTTTCAGCTGAATGCTTGCCACTAATACTGCTTGCACTGCCTGGGCCCGGCAAGGATACTTCACCAATCATCTGTCCGTTATAATCATATTGGTAAATCTTTGACAGCGCATCTACCATGTACTCTGCAAAAAAATAGCCTCCCCCAGTAGATGGCACCAATACATGCTCGGTTTCTGGTATGAAATCAGTCCAATTCTCTGGACGGGGATCTTTTGCATCTACGCTAACAATACGCTGATTGGGCGCATCTTTGTTGGTAGCAATAAATAATGTTGTATCGCGACTGTCTAAAAGGTACGCCTCTGAATCAGTGTTGTCCAAGATGGTGATTAAGGGTGAATTTTCCAATGATAGATCTTTTAAATAGAGATCATTGCCGGAGGTAGACGTAGCACCGGAAATTACTAGATAGCGACCATCTTCGGTAACGCTGGCACCAACATATCGACGCTTTTGGTCCTCGATATTACCAAAAATCACCTTGTCTTCGGTTTGGGCTGTACCCAAACGATGAAAATATAACCGATGGTGGTCAGTTTTAGCAGACAGCTCACTGCCATCAGGTTTTTCATAGCTTGAGTAGAAAAAACCCTCTTGACCTTTCCATGCAATATCCGAAAATTTTACATCCACAATAGGTTGATCAATCACTTCACGTGATTCGGTGTCAATAATAATGATTTTACGCCAGTCACTACCCGCCTCAGAGATGGCATAAGCCGCTAGAGACCCATCTTTTGAAAAACGTAGCATCGCTAGGGATGTGGTTCCATCCTGACTGAGTGTGTTGGGATCTAAAAACACCTCTGGCTCAGTATCTCCAGCCTGTCGATACAGAACGTACTGATTCTGCAGACCCGTATTTTTATAAAAATAGGTATAGCTACCCTCTTTAAAAGGGGCTCCTAATTTTTCGTAATTCCACAGTGTTTCTAGTCGACGTTGGATATCACTTCGAAAAGGTATTTCCTCCAAATAATCAAAGGTAACGGTGTTTTGTGCTGTTACCCAAGCCTTGGTTTCAGCGCTCATATCATCCTCTAACCAACGGTACGGATCTGCGACATCAGTGTTAAAGTAGCGATCTTTGACAGTGCCTTGTCGAGTAACCGGATAGGAAATTGACATGTCAGCCTCGAACGTAACAAATGAACTGGAGGCTGCGGTATTTTCGTTATTGTGTGTACAACCAAGTAAAGTAAATACTAAAAACGTAATCAAAATTTGTTGGCAATGAAAATATTTCATGTTGTGTCCTTGTAGCATTTAAACTACCCTTTTCGACGATTGAGTTTGCGTTAAATTGAACGCTAAACAAGCATCAATCCAACTGAATTGCCTGCTGACATATTTTTGCTCAGAGCGCCGTGGATGCTTAATGATGCGATTACCGACCATTTTATTAAGATTATTCAAAACACGACCTTAATTAATCCATACTTTTTGCCAGCACATTTTATTTGCCGTTAATAGTGATCCGTTAGTCGTCTTTAAAGTTACCATCCATATTGGCCGCCATCCAAACAAAGGCCGCATAAGCAGCAACATTCTGGGCTATATCCTCAGGCTTTATTTTGTCAAACGTGTCATCCGGTGTGTGATGCAAATCAAAATAGTCCCAACCATTTTGCTTAAGCGTCACCACCGGCATACCGAGCATTCTCATTGGTCCCATATCAGGACCACCAGAAGCTTGATTTGCACCCAAGGCTATGCCTAGAGGCTCTAATATGGTTTGAAATTCTTTTGCCTTATATAATTTGCTTTCACCAAAATTGGTTTCAAATCGCCAAATTTTACCAGCCCCGAAATCTGATTCAGCACCAACAATATGTTTTCCCAGATCATTTTTGTATTTTTTAGCATAGGCTTTTGCCCCCACAAGACCGACCTCTTCAGCACCAAACATGACAACTCTAATTGTTCGCTTTGGAGTTTTCTTCCTATCTAAAATAACCTTGGCAGCACCCACAGTGATGCCTATACCCGCACCATCATCAACGGCTCCTGTACCTAGATCCCAACTGTCTAAATGCCCACCAATCAGGACAATTTCATCACTTATTCCAGGAATTTCACCCACGACATTTCCGGACTCTTGATAGCCTAGAGACTCCACGTCAAGTACTAGCTTTACAGTAACCTCGCCACGTGACAAGGCTCGTTTGAGTTGATCCGCGTCAGGTGGAGACAGAGCGGCAACAGGAACTTGAGTTACACCCTCTTGATAAGACATTTGCCCTGTATGAGGAAATCGATGATGATCCGTTCCCACAGAGCGAATTAGAGCCGCGACAGCTCCCCGTTTACCCGCTTCATTAGCAGCACCAGAGCGTTTTTGTACAGCAGCGCCATACCCTGATCCGTCCTGAGTTCTGGTCATGTATTCATCGACAAAAACAATCTTTCCTTCAAGCCCAGTCATGGGTGCATCTTTAAGCGCCTGCAATGTAGGGAATTTAACAATCGCGCCTATAACACCATCTGCGTCTGTAGCGACACTGCCACCAAGTGCTGTAATAACCAACTTTTGGGGATAGGGCATTAATATTTCAGCTGACTCTGCATTGCGCTTCCAGTACATTACCTGAAATGGCTCAACACGGACATTTTGAAAGCCAAGTGCTTTTAGCTTAGCAACACCCCAATCTCTGGCACGGGCCTCAGCATCACTGCCTGCCAATCTCTGACCTACTTCTGTAGTTAGGCTTTCTATCACTGTATAGCCAACATTACTTTGAAGACCCTGCTTGATTAACTGTTTGGCCTCGTTCTGAGTGGTTTCATCCAGTGTTTGGGTTATTGCGATGCTCGGCAAAAACAGCATGGCCGCGATTGTGAGGAATTTAATCAGACCCATTTAGTTACTCCAATTTTTTGTGTTGTCATTTTGGGTGCGACTGGCTGTTACAGCCATAGCGCCCACGGTTTTACTTACTGATCAGTAGACCACAGTTTGTATGGCGCGGGCTGGAATAGTGAGTTTACTCTGCGCTTTGCCAACAAAGAAATTATAACTAATTGCAGCATCGGTATGGTTCATCACAATGGTTGCCATCTCGCCATTTTCATTAACAAATGAGGTGGCCAATAAAAAACTTCGGCTGCTGCTGGTGCTCACTCGCTGCGCATTAGGACGAACAAATTTTGAAAAATGTCCTATATAATAATAGGTTGGAGTGTAAATCAACTCGCCGGTCCGTGTGTCACCATGAATAGGAGCAAAACAAAAGTTCTGTACATGATTCGGTCCGCCGGTATGATCCAATAAAATATTCCAGTCAGTCCAACCGACGGTTCCTCGGTTAAAGTCATTAATCATTGAATGTCCATAGCGTTCTGCATTTGGCCAGTATTGGTAACGATCCTCGCGGAAATTTTCGTTGGTACCCTCGGTGAATAATAGATTTTTAGAAGGGTAGGATTCATTGACCAAGGCAAGATTGTCATGCATAGTTTCACCGCCAGCCCAGGTTTCATACCAGTGAAAGCCAATTCCCCAAGCATATTTAGAGGCCTCAGGATCTTCAAAAATAACATTGGCACGCCTGGTAATTAAATCTCGATTGTGGTCCCAGACCACAATTTTTTTATCCCCCAACCCCTCTTCCTCCAGGATAGGACCAAGATGATTTTTCAGGAAATCGCGCTCCTCCTCCGCTGTATAAATCATTGATTCCCAGCGCTGCACTGCCATAGGTTCATTTTGAATCGTTACACCCCAGACCGGGATATTTTCATCTTCATATGCTTTAATAAACTTGGCAAAATAATGCGCCCAAGAATCATAATATTCAGGTAATAACGTTCCACCATGCAACATATTATTGTTGCTTTTCATAAAGGCTGGCGCACTCCAAGGACTGGCATAGAAAGTTAATTCTCCGCCAGCGGCTTGCATGGCACGCTTGATTAATGGAATTCTAAACTCCCGATCTTTGTCAATGTTAAAGGTGGCTAAAGACTTATCACCCTCTGCAATATAGGTGTGGCTAGAGCTACCAAAATCAGAACTATGAATGGAAGTCCGCACTAATGTGTAACCAATGCCCTGCTCTTTATCAAAGTAGGCCTTGAGCAACTCATCCTGCTTATCATCGGGCAACTTAGCAAACACCTCTGAACTAGCATCAGTAATCGCACCACCAAATCCAAGGACTCTTTGATAACGTTTATTAGGATTTACAAATACCGACACCTCAGATTCAAAGGGCTGTACTCCTTGCCCAAATGTCAGTTCATCGGTAAGTGTTAAACGCTTATCCGTATCCTTGGCTGTAGTGTATACCCTAGCCGCTAGCATCGACTTAGTTTTAGTGGTTTGATCAAAGGTATTTAGCTCTTTGGTTGAAGACACTGATTGCTCCTGACAGCCTGCCAATAAAATTGTGCAGGTCAGTATTACGAACCGATTCTTTTTCATCGACAAATTTACCTATTGCCTAATTAAAATTACATTTAAATTCCGCACTTAGCTCAAAAAAGAGACCTACAACACCCTTTACAAAAGCATTGTAAGTCTCTTAACTTATGGAATTTCCCTTTACAGATTAAATGATGATCTCAATGCGCTTTACACGAACTACAGAATACGAAGCGCAGAGGTTATCAAGGAGATAATACTTACAGTGAACACAGAAAATGTCAACGTGCTTAGTGTCCATCTAACATCCTACCCAATCCGCCCAAAACAGAGCCCTCTCCCTTATCTGATCCGCCAATGCTTGGTGCACTACTAATAACTCGGTCAGCCAAGCGTGAAAAAGGAAGGCTTTGCAAGTACACGGTACCAGTTCCTTGCAGAGTAGCCAAAAAGAGTCCTTCTCCACCAAAGAACATTGATTTTAGGCCTCCTGCCCGTTCAATATCGTAGTTTATGCCAGAGGTAAAACCTACAATACAGCCAGTATCAACCCTGAGAGTTTCACCTGTAAGTTGCTTCTCTACTATGGTGCCACCAGCATGAACAAAAGCCATACCATCACCTCGTAAACGCTGTAGAATGAAGCCTTCACCGCCGAAAAAACCAGCGCCTAACTTCTGGTTAAAAGCAATACTCACTTCGGTGCCTAGAGCAGCACACAAAAAGGCATCCTTTTGACATATCAACTCTCCACCGAGTTTAGCCATATCAAGAGGCACAATTTTGCCCGGATAGGGTGCTGCGAAGGCAACTCGTTTTTTACCAATACCAGCGTTACTAAAGTGAGTCATGAAAATAGATTCACCTGCGAGTGCGCGCTTACCAACGTCGAGTAAACTACCAAATAAACCTTTGTCTGGTTGAGAGCCATCTCCCATTTTAGCTTCAAATGCAATACTATCATCCATCCAGTTCATGGCTCCAGCTTCCGCGATAACCGTTTCTAAGGGATCCAATTCAACCTCGACTACCTGCATATCGCCGCCAAAAATTTCATAATCAATTGTGTGACATCTCATAAAAAACTCCTTTTTAAATGCGTTTTGATTAGCTAATACAATAATAGCATTGGTTAAAACTATACATGGCTAGATGGTTATAATAAAGTTGAGTTTGGAGTGGTCAATTTGATTATCACTATGAATGTTTTGCAGTGATTTAAAGAAATCATATTGTAAATATCATCAAGCACATTAGTGCTAAATAGGAACAGTAATTTGACTCGGAATATTCGGATACAGTTTCTTTGCTGAAAAAGATAAAAACATCATCTCTGGTTCTTGGGATGCACATACATGCCTTCTGCGGTCCATGGCTGCACCATCCTTTTTGGCGGTCAAAATTCACCCTCAAAGGGCAAAAAGATATTCAAAAAATACAGCAAAGTTCTATTAAAGAAGTCATTATCAACATACAAAAAGGCTGTGATGTAGCGCCGCTGAAAAAGACCCAGCAAGCCAAAATAGCACTCCCGACGACCTCTGCTGAACCCACGCAACCGTATATTCCAATGGAGCAAGAATTAAGTAGAGCTATAACTATTTATGCTGAATCAAAACAGGCTATGCAGTGTATTTTTGATGATGTGCGCATGGGCAAAACCGTGGATGTTAACACTGCAAAATCCATTGTTGATGATATTTCAAAATCGGTGATGAGCAACTCTGGAGCGTTGATCAGTATTGTGCGACTAAAGAATGTTGATGAATATACTTATATGCATTCAGTGGCTATCTGTGCATTAATGATGGCAATGGCAAAGACCTTGGGGTTTCAAAAAGAGCAAATAAAAGAGGCGGGGCTTGCAGGGTTATTGCATGATGTAGGAAAGGCCAATATACCTGCGGTTTTACTTAATAAACCAGGCCCATTGACTGAAGAAGAACATAAACTAATGAAATCACATCCTAAGGAAGGGTACAAAATACTTAAACAACAGTACTCGGTAAGCGCGGCTATTTTAGATGTCTGCCTTCATCACCATGAAAAAGTCGATGGGTCGGGCTACCCCTCAGGCCTTATTGGCAACCAAATTAGTCAACTGACCAAAATAGCGTCCATCTGCGATGTTTATGATGCAATCACTTCTGATCGCGCTTACAAAGAAGGCTGGAATCCTGCGGATGCGCTAAAACAAATGAGTCAGTGGACCGGGCACTTCGATCAGGTGCTATTTCAAACATTTGTGAAACTAATAGGCATATACCCCATCGGCACGCTAGTGAAGCTTAAAACTGAAAAACTGGGCGTGGTCTATGAACAAAACAGTCAATCGTTGCTGAAACCCCGGGTTAAGGTGTTCTTCTGCGCAAAAACTCATCGTTATTTAAATCCTGAAATCTATGATTTATCCGACATTTCTATAACAGATAGTATCCTTGGGCCAGAAGATCCTGAGAATTGGGGCATATCTAATACCGAGCAATATTGGGCGGTAAAACAGTAGCTATAATCCAAGTCAGAGTAACTCTGTTATCGCTCGAAAACCCTGTTCCACCGCCGACTCCAACATAGCGCTTGCCCCTGCATCAGCATTGGCGATAGCGATTCGTCCAAACAGTTTACGCGCTCGAACATGGGAGTATCTTGAGTCATTAACATCTGCATATAAACGATCAAAAAGTCTGTGAGAAGTAAGATCATAGGCATACCCATGTGCCCATCGATTAACGGTAATTGCTTTTATGTCAGTAATAGGGTCAAAGTCAGTATCTTTTAGTAAACTAGCCAATTGGTTTCTGGTCTGACGCTCAATCTCCTCGAAGGATGTTGCCAATAATTCATAGCGAGCTTGGCGATATTGCTCCTTAGGATTCAGACCTTTATTATTAACATGGGGGTAACGATGCAGATTAATGACAATAGGGCTATCTGGACCCTCAGAAAATTGGTAATTCTCGCTATTCACCGGAAAACCAAGCTGAATGCCAACATAGTACGCCTCAGGACATAATACCGAGCCAACGCCTATTTCTTTCAATGCACTCCAACGCCGCAAGGCTACTCGAGTAAACATGATTGGTTGCTTAACCTGATCTGATAAAGCATCTTTTTGCGCCTCAGGTAACGTGGGACAAATATAAGGAATCATCGAATTATTACAAGCCATTACACAGCTTCGCCCTAACACCTGGTAAGTTTTTCCCTTACTGACATAGTTTATAGCTACATCAGAATAATCCTCTGTTTTCCTATTTTCTACATTAATCACTGTTGCATTGAGGCGCAACCTCACAGCCGATGCGGGAACATCCAGCGCTGTATAATCAAATATCGCTGTGACAATGTCATCCATAGTATTTCCTGCAGCTACCTCAGGAATCAACCTTCGTACCAGCAGACGCGCAATTGATGCATTACCATCTGGAAATCGATGCACAGCAAGGCTTTTCTTGGCCTCACTCTTTTTAGGCAGCCCAGCTGCATCCCAACCGGGTAATCGAGAATATGAGAGCGCAGAATAGGCATCCACAGCCTCTATCCCAAGGCCATTGTCTACGGTAAGGTCTTGCAAAATACGGAAAATTTCCGGTTCGCTGACGGCTAGATCGTCCACCAAAAATTGACGATAACTTATACCCGATAAATAGCTTTGTTTATCCTCTGGTAGAATATGAGTAATTTGATCTTCAGAGATCGTCAGTAGATACAAAAACTCTATTTTTGCTGCCTTGGATATTGGCATCATCTCTACTGACTCTGCCAATGTTAGAGAACTATTTGCCATCATTGGGTTGCCGAAAAAACCTTTACAAAATGGCACCGTGCGGTCAATGCCCCAATTTTTTGCGTTAAAATGGAGTCCACCCGCTAACTGATGCCGCGGGTAAAATTGTTGATCAAAGGTCTCTTCGAAACGTTTAAAGTCCACCGCTAGATCTGCCATAAGGCCTTTGACTACATCACTGTAGTCTGATGGATTAACCAAATAAGAACTTCCGCCATAGGATATAAGATCTCGTCCGTCTACAGAAAATTCATTACGCTTTGCGTGACCGCCAAAATCATCATGGTTATCTAAAATAAGAATACGTGCATCTGGTCTTTTTTTACGGTAAAAATGCGCAGCTGAGAGGCCACTTAAGCCACCGCCTACTACCACTAGATCATAGACGTCCTTATCTATCTGTTGGATTGAGCCCCAATCTTTTCGTCCCGACCGAGCCAGCTGGTGCGCAACCTCAAAAGAACCAGGATGATTTCCACGCATACCCTGTCGAGCCGGTGGATATGGGGTATTAAGAAGAGGTGCTCCAGCAGTTTTAGGTGTGTTAATCTGCGGGCCAATAGCCCATATTGGACTGACTACACCAGCTGTTAAAGTAGCAACAGTACCCGCACCAAATCCGTGTAATACATCCCGCCGAGATATTAACTGCTGCATACCTAACTTGCGATCCGACGGCTTCATTGCACTCACCCAGTGTATTGATCTATAGACTTGAACACTAATCTAGCCTGCCGTTCGGTGAACTAAACGACAAAATATAAGCATTATTCAAACACATAAGGAAAATAATAGTCGATTTCAAATAACCTTAGCAAATTCTTTGTACCCAACAATAGGCACACTTAAAGAGAAAAAGTATCAAAATGATGGTGCTTTTTAGACTGTTACTTTTTCAGCCACTGTGATACTCAGAGGAATATTAAAAACCCTTATTTAGGTGCTTTACCTATCAGCTGATCAACCTTCGCCGCACAAATAAAATCATTCACAGACAAGCCCTTAATATCATGCGTGGTAAATTTTACGATACAATAACCCCAGCCAAAACTTATATCGGGATGGTGGCCTTCACGATCCCCCAACCAAGCTATAACATTAGCCAGCTGCACTGCCTTGGCAAAACCCTTGACGCTAAATGCTCGAGAAATGTGCATACTGTTGGTGTCCGCCAGCCAATCTTTTTCCAGCTCTGCAAGCAACGGCTTAATTTGTGCTGGGGTAAGGCGCTCAGCATTACCTTGGCAAGGCTCGCATTGACTGTTATGTAAACTATTTGAACTATCCATAGGCATATTTATTCTCTCTTTTTAAAGTATACAAATTTATAATTAGACGTCTATTTGCGCATAAGTAGGTTCAAACAATCCCCTTTTCTGAGCTTCCTTAATGTCTGCTAATAAGGCTTTCTCATTTACATCAAAGAGATCATTCAAATCCTCTATGACATAGTAAATTGGCTGATGAATGTCGATCCTATAGGGTGTTCTCAAAATATCAATTACATTAAAGCGACGTCGCTCAGGTACGGTACTCTTTAGGCCATAAAGTAATTCAGTGGGGGAAGATGTTAAGCCCGAACCCAACGCTTTGTAAAGACCACCCTCTAAAGATAGCCCAAATTCGATGGTAAACCAGTACAGTCGAATGACCCACTGATAACCCTTGGGCCCTAAAGACTTTCCCACCTTACCGATGAGTTCTGAAAAATGAGCAAAACGTAGATCAGCCAGCAACGGTGTATGTCCAAATATCTCATGAAAAATGTCAGGCTCTTTAATGTAATCAAAATCTCTTTTACCGCGAATAAACGATGCTGCAGGAAAACGTTTACCGGCGAGCATAGTAAAGAATTGCTCGAACCCGATCAAAGCAGGCACCGGTTGTACTGACCATCCAGTAATTGGCTCTAAAAACTCGGTAATTTCCTGACATTGGGGTATTCGATGTTCTGGCATAACAAGCTTTTTTAAACCACTGTTATAAGCGTGGGCGGCGTACTTTTGTGTATTTGGCCACTGCCGCTGATAAAGTGCAGCCCACATAGCATGTTCTTGGTCACTGTAATCAATAAAGCCTTTACTATTTGGAGTTTTAGCTAGGTAATTATTTTTATTAGGCATTTTTCCTCCCCTCTATTCTCTGTGATATTATTGTTTATAAATAGAGAAATTTAATTGCTTATAGCTATAAATAAGGGTATTTTCGGGTTTTATTTGCCAATTTTAAGGATATTAATGAAAAATATTACCTCACCAGAGCTTGACAGTTATGACCAAAGTATCCTTAAAGCCTTACAAAAAGATGGGAAAATTGGCAATCAAGACCTCGCAACCAAGACCAACTTATCCAGCTCGCCGTGCTGGCGTCGAGTAAAAAAATTGGAAGAAACGGGTGTTATTAATAGTTATGTGGCCTTGTTAAACCCAAAATCATTGGGTTTAACTGCTATGGCTTATGTCCACATCGCACTATTAGATCATACTCAACAGACCATCGAGACTCTGGATGACTTTGTCGCCACCAAAGCTCAGATTATTGAATGCTGCTCCATTACCGGCTCAAATGACTACCTTCTCAAAGTGATAGAGAAAGACACTGAAAGCCTTGAGCGTTTTATTATGCAGCAACTCTTGCGCCTTGGCATAGTGCGAGCCTCAACCACTAACCTTATTTTGCGCCAACAAAAATATACCACTGCTCTGCCAATTTAGCTGAACATTAAGACGCCGCAGTTTTTATGGACTCTTGATTTACAAGGATTATTTGCACATCTTTTGTACATCTATAGAAGAGCGAACTTAGCCAAAAATATTACTGCTAAAAACCAAGCTCCCAAAGTAATATCAGTGCGTTTTCCAGTAAAAAATTTTACTGCCACAAAAGTAATAAATCCCATAGCAATACCGTTAGCAATTGAAAAGGATAATGGAATCATAACAATAGTCACTAGTGCGGGCATAACTTCAGTCATGTCAGACCATTCCAAAGCCTGCATACTGCTCAACATTAGAATGGCTACATAAATTAAGGCCCCCGCGGTAGCATAGGCTGGCACAACAGCCGCGAGAGGCGAGAAGAATATTGACAATAAAAACAAACTTCCCACAACCACGGCCGTCAGTCCCGTGCGCCCTCCAGCTTCAATGCCAGCTGCACTCTCAACATAGCTTGTTACAGGAGGGCAACCTAAAAATGCGCCCATTACACTTGAGCTGCTATCAGCCTTAAGAGCTCGATCTAAATCCTTAGGGTGACCCTGGTCATTGGTTAAACCCGCTTGATTAGCAACACCAAGTAAAGTACCAGCTGTATCAAATAAATTAACAAACAAAAAGGCAATAATGACGCTTATCATGGCAACATCAAATGCACCAACAATATCCAACTGCATTAACGTGGGTCCCAAACTAGGTGGCGCTGCCACCAAACCATTAAAACTGACTAAATTCATCGCAGCTGCAATGCCAGTCACACTAAAAATTCCAATAATAATAGCCCCTGGGATACGCCGAATAGAGAGAATTGCAATAAGCAAAAAACCTAAGGCCGCAAGCAAAGTTTGAGGCTGTGTAAAGTCCCCTAAAGACAAATAAGTAGCGCTATTTGCAACAATAATACCGCCACTTTTTAGACCGATAAACCCGATAAATAAACCAACACCAGCACCCATCGAAATTCGCAAGTTAAGCGAAATACTCTGCAGCATCCAGCCACGCAAACGGGTGACACTCATGATGACAAAAATAATACCTGCCAGAAAAACCGCCCCTAGCGCTATTTGCCAGCTATAGCCCATCTCGCCGACAACGGTATATGTGAAAAACGCATTTAACCCCATACCTGGTGCCATACCAACTGGCCAATTAGCGTATAAACCCATTACAAAACACGCAAGCGCAGCGGCTAGACAGGTGCCGACGAAACTAGCACCCTGATCCATACCGCTGGCAGCCATCATTTGGGGATTGATAAAAATAATGTAGACCATGGTTATAAAAGTAGTACAACCGGCCAACACTTCGGTACTCACATTGGTGTCATTTGCCTGTAGCTGAAAAAATTTTTCAAAATATTTGTTCATATTTAATGGCTCACATAGCGTCATAAATTATACATTTTAGCGGCGAGATCTGTGGCACAAATAATACGCTAGGCCGTAGCGAGATAGCCAGTACTCTAAAAATAAATACCATTAATAAGTAATGAAACATTGGCAGGGAAATTGCGTTGCATTAACCAACTAGTTTGTAAATGCCATAATCGCTACAATATGGCCAAACAACTGCACCACAAAAGGTCATTCTGTGAAACAACGATGCAATTTCGCACCGTATTGGTGCTTAAAATAATCAATATAATTCAACTTAAGGGTCTCTCATGAATAATCCTAACCTGTCGCTGTGTTCTCTCAGCGCAATGCTTGCTCTATCGCTCTCTCACAGTGCCATTGCTCAGGACACCAAACTGGTTTTCGAAGAGGTATTGGTAACAGCTGAAAAACGCAGTGAAAGCCTGCAAGACCTTTCACAAGCGATTACCGCATTAAGTGGCGAAGATTTAGATAACAGGCAAGTGACATCGTTTGTTGATCTCAGCGCTATAGCACCTGGTGTCAACATTGCTAAGAACGAAGGGTTTAAAACTGTAATTACTATCCGCGGTGTTGGTAATGAAGCTAATCAAAACGCGATTGCTAACCCATCTGTGTCTTACCATCTGGATGGCATCTATGTGGCCTCACCCTTCGCACTGCAAACAGACTTCTTAGATCTAGAGCGAATTGAAGTGTTGCGAGGCCCCCAGGGAACGCTGTTTGGTCAAAACTCTACAGGCGGCGCCATTAACATCATCACCAAAGCCCCTACCACAGACGGAACCTACGGTTCTGCAGACTTAACCTTGGGTGACTACAATCTAGTTAAGGCTAGAGGAGCCTTTAACATACCTCTAAGTGATAACGTTTCAATGAGGGCATCAGTAATTTCGAATAAGCGTGATGGTTTCACTGACAACCTAACACTGGGTCAAGATCTAGATGATGCCAACAGCCTGTCTGCTCGGGTTAGAGTTTTATATGAGCCCACAGATGATTTTAGGGCTAACTTCACCGCCCAATATTTCGATGAAGATCGTAATGGTGCTGCTCAAAAAGGGTTACTTGACCCCACGCCAGGTGTCAGAAAATTACGTCAGAACTCTGTTGCTGAATACGAATTAGAATCAGAATTATACAGTGCGGTTTTAGAATGGGATTTTGATGAGTTCAGCATTAAATCACTGACGAGCTACCAGAACGATGACATCCTAATTCGTCGAGATAATGACCGAAATGATTTAGCCTTTTTACCTCCATTTGCACAACTGCCAAGTGCTTATGACCCTGAGACTAACAGGCAAACTACAACAACTCATGAGATAAATATAGTCTCATCAGAATCTCTATTTGGAAAATTGGACTGGGTAGCAGGATTCTTTTATCTTGATACTGAAGTAGAAATCAGCATTCTTGAACGTCTTGATTTCGGATTCGATGGTACCTTTGACCCCTTCACTCTGGAGACCATTTTTGCCTATGGCGGTGATGTAGGATTTATTTCTGACTCAAAACCTGAACGCGACTCAACTTCGCTTTATGGTCAAGGTACATGGAGCTTTAACGATAGATGGCGCGCTGTGTTTGGCCTCCGATACACTGAGGATGAGGTTTACAGTGAGGTGACCAACTACTACGGACGCGAGGGTACTGACATACTAGAGATAGAGAGCGATAAGGTGACCGGTCGCCTAGTAATTGAGCATGACATTAATAACAGCACCATGGTATTTGGTTCCTTTACCAAAGGGTTTAAGCCCGGCGGCTCTAACCTTACATACGGTACTGAAGCTGAGGTAGCGCCGATAGTTGTATTGCCAATATTCAAGGAAGAGATTGTCGATGCATACGAAATTGGCCTGAAGACTGATTTGGCAGATGGACGGGTACGTTTAAATGCTGCTGCGTTTTATTATGACTATAAAAATCTGCAGTACCAAGCGACGGACCCAGAAGTATTTAACGGTGGTGTAGGCAACATACCAGCTTCAGAAATTTTTGGTGCAGAAGTTGAATTTTCAGCATTTTTATCCGATTCGGTGATCTTCGATGCTCGCATAGCATGGTTAGATACGGAAATTACTAAAGACCACCTTGCTTTGGATAATGTTCAATCTGAAGCCGCAGGCAATGCCCTTTTAGGGCAAGGGTTTGACTTATTCAGCGATGAAATTCAGGTTGCTAGAGCAGCTCAAATACAAAACGTAAATGGCAACGAATTGGCAAAAACACCCAGCTTTACCGGAAACATAGCGCTGAATTGGAACAGAGATCTTCAATCATGGGGTGAAATGCGCAGCACGCTTCAGTACACCTACCGAGGCGAATTCAAACACCGTATATTCAACAACGCTGAGACTGACATAGTACCAAGCTACAGCGTTTTTGATTTGGTTGTTGGCTTCTATCCAGGGTCTGGTGAAAGCTGGCATGTCGACCTTGTTGCTAAAAACCTTACCGATGAAAACGGCATCAACGCCCGCTTTACTGATGTCTTCGGTGTTGGCGCAACCGGCGATGAGTTAATTGGACCACGTCAGTTGATGGTGCGCTTTGGCATGGATTTCTAACGAGTACGACTGATAAACCCGAGCAGAGTTCTGTTCGGGTCTACCCCTCCAAAGACACCTATACTTATGATTAGTGTTTTAGTTTGTTCTGCCATTAGCTCCTGCCTATGTACAAAAAGGCATTAGCAGTAGCTTAAGCAATAATATTGGCGTGCTGTCAGGCACGCCAATCGCGGCATCACCGCCGAAGGGTAACGGCAAGTATCACACAACTCCTTAAAAAACCAAGATATGCTACTATGCAGAGCGCATAAGTAATCTGATCTGGAAACAAAATCAATGGAAAAACGCTATATTCAAGCCCAACAATTACTGCAAGACTCTTATCAATTGGCATGGGCCATTTTTGAAAGCGGCTATAGGCCTAACTATATTGTCGGTGTATGGCGCGGCGGGGCGCCTATTGGTATTGCAGTTCAGGAATTTTTAGATGTATTGGGTGTCGAGTCAGATCATATTGCGATTCGCACATCATCCTACACCGGTATTGGCGAGCGTAGTAAACACGTCAAGGTTCATGGTCTTAGCTATATTATCCGACAGCTAGAATCGGAAGACTCGCTACTCATTGTTGATGATGTCCATGATACTGGCTTGTCAATTCAGCAAGCCATAGATGATTTAAAAAAGGCTTGTAAAAAAAATACACCCAATATTCGTATTGCAACGCCCTATTACAAACCAAAAAATAATAAACGAGGCAGTCCCCCGGACTATTTTCTACACAAGACTGACGAATGGTTAGTATTCCCACATGAATTGCATGGACTGACAGCTGAAGAAATCCGCCAACACAAACCAGAGCTTGCGGGCTTAATAGATAAAATGGCACCGTTAATTTAACCCTTAAAGCCGAACAAAGGGTAGTCTTGAGTTCGGCTCTAAGCTGAAACTTTTCGCTGAACACCTCCATGTGCTATCCTGATCTTTCGATAATAAAAATAAGTGGTTAACCATGAGTGATGCTGATCATCATGAAATTTCTGAGCCTGCCGTAGACTGGGCAGTCTTTGTGCCTGCTGTCATCATCGTTCTTGTTTGTGCAATCCCTTTGATGATTTTTCCCAACAGCACAGCTGAAGCGCTTGGGGAAGGTCGTAAAATCATTATGAGCAATTTTTTATGGCTTTATCTGCTAGTTGCTCTAGCTGCTTTTGGTTTCTGTATGTGGCTAGCCTTCGGTCGTTTCGCTCATGTTAAATTAGGCGCTGCAGATGAACCGCCAGAGTACTCTGATGCTCATTGGGTAGCTATGATGTTCACCGCAGCTATTGGTGCTGCTGTACTAGCATGGGGCTTTGCTGAACCTATTTACTACTTACAAACTCCACCTTTGGGTATTGAAGTTGGTTCATCAACAGCGTTTGAATGGGCCCATATGTATCCTTTGCTGCATTGGGGTCTGGTACCCTGGAGTATTTATGCTGTACCCGCTGTACCTATCGCCTACATGTTATATGTTAAACGATACCCAGTATTACGTATCAGTAGCGCCTGTGATGGCGCCCTTCCAATTAAAGGGCGCAATCAAATAAAAACTACCATCGATATACTCATTGTGCTGGGTATTGTCGGCGGTGTAACTACATCTCTTGGTTTAGTTGTTCCTCTGTTGTCAGCGATGCTTTCGACGCTGTTTGGTATTGAAGACAGTATGATGGTTAAGATGTCTGTTCTCTGTATGTGGACTTTACTCTTTGGTGCCAGTGTTTATCGCGGTTTAAAATCAGGCATTAAAGTCTTGGCTGATATCAATATGGCCCTTGTTATTTTGGCGGTTGTATTTATTTTGGTTGCTGGTCCTGGGGTCTTTATTCTCGATTTGACAGTGAATAGTGTAGGGCTAATGTTTAACAATTTCATCCGGGCTGCGACTTGGACAGACCCCATTAATAATGGCAGTTTTCCCGAAGATTGGACTGGATTCTATTGGGCTTGGTGGCTTGCCTATACAGGAATGATAGCACTATTTTTTGGCCGAATTTCTCGCGGTAGAACCATTCGTCAGCTCGTTTTAGGCGTAATTTGCTGGGGCTGCCTAGGGACTTGGGTTGTGCTAGCCGTAATGGGTGGGTATTCCCTATACTTAGAATCCAACGGAATATTAGATGTTTCTGGAATCCTAAGTACTCAAGGAATGTCCTATGTAAACGCATTAGTTGTTGAATCTCTGCCCCTAGGGAAACTAACGCTGGTGGTATTCACAATACTATCGGTTATCTTTTCTGCCACCACTATTGATTCCTCTGCCTATGTTATTTCTAGCATTTGTGCAAAGAACCTTGCATCCAATGCAGAGCCAAAACGCTGGAGTCGCGTAGCTTGGGCAGTTTTGCTGGCACTCATTACCGCCGGAATACTTCAGTCCGGCGCTTTAGATACTGTATTATCCATAACGGTTCTTAGCTCAGTACCCCTGATTCCAATCATGATTTTACTCTGCGTATCATTAGTTCGCTGGCTAAACAAAGACTTTGGGCATCTGGTTAAACCAAAAGAACTGACCATATCACCAGAGACATTGCGGTCGAATAACAGATAACCTTGGCTATTGAGAATATCTATATAGAGGGCACCCTATTTATCGCTAAAGCTGCTGTTTACAGCATAATAGACCTGAGCAGTAGCCTTCATGAATTGACATAGATTATGCCATATAAATCATATATACTCATTTTTCAAAAACTAAAAGGGGTGTTATCTGATGAAATTGACCTTAACCAAAATCCTTGGCGTCTTGCTAATTGTCTCAGTTATGTTTGTTTTAGCACTGCCCGCAATTCTGCATAAAGCCGGCCTGCATCCGGAGTACACTGGGCAAAGCTTTATTTTATCGAACGATAAAAAAGCCTTAATCATTGGCACAAACCACAAAATTTTGAGCGCGCCAGGCGAAAAAACTGGCGACCCTACAGGCGCAGCTATATCTGAAATATCTCACCCTTATTACACTTTTTTGGACGCTGGCATGCAAGTTGATGTTGCCAGTATTTTAGGAGGTGAAATTCCTGTGGACCCACAGACCTTGTCTAGAATGATGATCACAAATCATGACAAACGCTATTTAGATGATGCTGCATTACAAGCAAAAATGCGCAGCTCAATCCCTATAAAAGACATCGACTTTACACAATATGACACCATTTTCTTAGCTGGCGGTTGGGGAGCGGCCTATGACTTGGGTTACTCAGTTGAGCTCGGTGCAAAAATTTCTGAGGCTTACTATGGTCAAACTACCATTATTGGTGGTGTCTGTCATGGCGTTCTGGGGTTAATAAAGGCGTTGGATGACAGTGGCAATCCGTTGATAGCAGGACGCAAAATGACCGGAGTGACTGATAAGCAAATCAAAGAACTAGGCATTACGCAAACTCCTATGCATCCTGAAACTGAGCTGAGAAAAGCCGGCGCTATTTTTGAATCGGCCACAGCATTTCAGGATTTCTTGGCAACTCATGTAACAGTGGATCTTGAGCAGCGCTTTGTCACCGGTCAAAATCAAAACTCAGGGTTAGAAGCCGCGCATCAAATAGTCGCACTATTAGCTCAACAATAAAGACCGTTGGTGATAGTACCTCAATAGGTTTATTAAGGAGAAATATGGATAGACTATTACGTGTTCTAGTGGTCATACCTGCGGTTATTTTTATTCTCACCGCTATTCGGTATAACCTAGATCCAGCAGGAACTGCCGCCGAGTTTGGAATGCCATTGTTAGAAGGTTTAGGCCGAAGCACACAAATCGGTAACATGAGCTCGTTCTTTTTCACTGCCGGCATTAGTGTGCTTCTGGCGGTAAGCACAGGCAATCATTTTTGGTACTACCCTGCGGCAATGTTGACAGGACTAACGGCAATATTTCGAATCATCGCCTGGCTTGTCCATGATGCGTCCTTCGCCATTAGCCAGATAGCCCCCGAAATTATATTTACCTGTTTGTTTCTCTTCGCCGCAAAGCGGTTCTGTGATGAAACCTGAGTTATGAACGCTTTCAGTGATTTTTCTATAGGAAAATTAGTATCTATTAGGTTAGTGCTATTTATGCTGGCCGTCTGTTTGAGCTGGCAACTTTGTGCTGTCGAAAATAAGTCAAGGTCAACCGAAACTAAACTAATCAGACCTAACATAGTACTATTGTTAGCTGATGATCTTGGCTTTAGTGATATAGCACCTTATGGCAGTGAAATTAACACGCCTCAGTTAACCTCTATGGCAAAAAACGGTGTGAAATTTACAAATTATCATACCGCCGCTAATTGCGCCCCGGCACGCGCCATGCTACTCACCGGTGTTGACAGTCACAGGGCCGGTGTCCCTAATATTCCCGAGATGATTCCAGCGGCACAGCGCTATGCTAATAACTATCAAGGGGTACTGAGCAAAGACGCGGTTACTGTTGCGAGCCTATTGCAGACCGCTGGCTATGATACTTACATGGCAGGTAAGTGGCATCTTGGTCAAACCTCAGACTTGCTGCCCAGCAAACGTGGTTTTCAGCGCACTCTAGCATTGGGTGATTCAGGTGCTGACAACTGGGAGCAAAAACCCTATATACCGATTTATGATAAAGCTAATTGGTATGCCGATGGCGAGGAATATCAGCTACCAGAAGACTTTTATTCCTCGCGCTTTTTAATTGATAAAACCATTGAATTTATCGATAGCAATAGTGGTAATGGAAAGCCTTTCTTTGCTTATGTTCCCTTTCAAGCTGTGCACATACCGGTGCAAGCGCCTCAAGCATTTATTGATAATTACATGGGCACTTATGACCAGGGATGGCATGAATTGAGACAAGCCAGATTAGCTAGGGCTATTACCATGGGCCTGGTTGCTGATACTACGCAAGTACTACCGATGCCTACTACAGACCAATGGGAAGATCTCTCTGATGAACGCAAGCGCTATGAATCCAAACGCATGGCCGTCTATGCTGGAATGATAGAAGCGATGGATCATCACATCGGTCGGCTGGTTAACCATTTAAAACAAACAGGGCAATACGATAATACGTTATTTATATTTACTTCAGACAATGGCAGTGAACCCTCTGGGCCAGCAGACCCTGATCGTTTTATAAACAACCTTGTAATGGGGCGTCAAGGCTATTCTACTGACTATGATAGTTTAGGTCTTAAAGGTAGTTACAACTCAATCAGTCCAAGCTTTGCCAGCGCATCCGCATCACCTTTAGCCTATTTTAAATTTTATGTTGGTGAAGGGGGGTTACGAGTCCCTATGATTATGGCCGGTAGCGGCATTGTTGATAAAGGACAAAAAAGCGATGCATTTATCCATGTAACTGATATAACACCAACCATTTTAAAACAGGCTGGTATCGAAAAACCCTCGACATATTTTGGCGGTCGCAAAATTGAACCAATCTCTGGTAGGGATATAAGCCTACTGCTCAACAATACCAAAGCTGAAGTACGCGGCGAACAAGATCACGACGCTGTGGGCTATGAACTCGCCGGCAACGCCGCACTATTTTTAGGGGATTTTAAAATAGTGCGACATGTTGCCTCACCAGGAGATGGTCAATGGCGGCTTTTTAATATTAAAAAGGACCCCGGAGAGACTAGTGATCTGAGTAAAAGTGAGCCTAAAAGACTGCACCGAATGCTGAATTTGTATCAGCAGTACGAAATAGATAATCGAGTGTTACCAATCCCAGCGAACTACGATCGAATGCGACAAGCCGTTGTAAATGGCATACAAGACAGGCTAGCAATACCACTGTTGAGTATTATTCTTTTACTATTTACTGTAATACCTTTTTACACTCTCTACCGTAGCGGTAAAAATCGCATTAAAAATAACTAAAGTATTTTATCAAGCCTATATTCATACTAAACTTACTAGGAGATTTTATGGACTTTACAGCCTTTTCCCAATCACGAAAAAGTGTCCGAGGATTTCAACAAAAACCCATACCCAAAGATGTCGTTGACGACATTATTAGCACCGCTAAATGGGCGCCCACCTCATATAATACCCAAACGTGGCACATTCATGCCGTCGCCGGAGACGTGCTGAATAAAATCCGTGAAGGTAATACACAAGACACCTTAGCGGGAAAACCTAACGTCCGTGATTTTCCCTATAAAGAAAAATATGAGGGTCAACATCGCCAAAATCAAGTTGATGTGGCCGTACAGCTGTTTGAAGCTATGGGCATTGCGCGAGATGACAAAGAAAAGCGTATGGATTGGATGCTCAGAGGGTTTCGCCAATTCGATGCTCCAGTGTCCTTGGTCCTCACTTATGATAAATACCTTGAGCCTGCAGCGATTACACAGTTTGGACTGGGCTCGCTAGCCTACGGCATTGTGCTTGCCGCGTGGGAGAGAGGCATAGGGTGTGTAATCAATGGGCAAGGCATAATGCAGTCTGATGTTGTTCATAAACACGCTAATATCCCAGATGATCAAGCTATTATGATTTGTATAGCCATGGGGTATCCCGATGACAGTTTTGCGGCAAATGATGTGCGCTCTACGCGTGCGGATAACAGCACATTTGTAACCTACAGCGGCTTTTAATACTTTAACAACGCTTTAGAACGCAGTTTTACTGCGCTGTGAAATACTAGCCTATTTGACCGACGCGCCGCTAATCTATAATCTCTTGAGTAACTATTTCCACTGATTAGCGGCAGGCTTCTGTATGAGTGAATTTCCGAAATTTAGGCAAGCTGACTATCCCAAATTATATCTTGAGCAAACCGATAAAGACTTATCAAAAAGTCTTCATCCTAGCTTCCGTTATGCCTATTTTAAAACCATTGCAAAGGGTGGAAAATCTCTTATTCAATCCTGTAAAGATTTGCACTTAGGACGGGTAGTCTGCCATAAGTCTTTAAAACCTGAATTTGCCGAGGATCCTATCGAACAAAAACGTCTTTTGCGTGAGGCGCGTATTTCAGCCATGTTACAACACCCTAATACAATGCCAACCTATGAATTAGGCCGAGATCGCAAAGGTCATTATTACTTTACGATGAAACTTGTCCATGGATACACCTTTCGAGAAATTATTAACTATCGTGAACGCTATGACATCTCCCAACTTTTAGATATTGTCATTCAAGTAGCGTACGCACTTGAGTATGCGCACACTCATGGTGTAGTGCATAGAGATATAAAACCTGAAAATATTTTGGTTTCTAAAGAAGGTCGCATAAAGATTGCTGATTTTGGTTTAGCTAGAGGTGCACTTCTTGGAAATACTATGACAGCTGAATCTAGTGTGATATTAGGAAGTGTTTCATACCTCTCCCCCGAGCAAGTTCAAAGGGGGGTGGCAGATGCTAGAAGTGATATCTACTCACT
>DNBN01000133.1:29639-30043 GCA_003491845.1 Porticoccaceae bacterium
GGAATTGTTCTCTTTGAAATCCTCACCGGAGAAAAGCCCTATCAGGGAGAAGATCCAGTACAGGTAGCGATAAAACATGTAAACGAACGGGTGCCTGCTCCCTCAACGCTAAAGCCTGGACTCTCTGTAGAGATTGATCGACTTGTCTTATCAGCTACAGATATCGATCCTGATAAACGGCCAAGAGATGCCGTTATATTGCTTGAGAAACTACGTGAACTCTCCGAGAAGCTAGATCCCCGTAAGAGACAATTAAGTCTAGAACTTGACCTGCCACCACTTGCTATCAAAGAACCAGGAAAAAAAGATGGCGCAAAACGCCTTCGTAGAGATAAGGATCGTGAAGTAGAGATTCCCAAAAACCAGGAGGCTGCCGTGAAAAAAGAGAAGAGTTCTTCAATAGG
>DNBN01000128.1:0-1687 GCA_003491845.1 Porticoccaceae bacterium
ACTGATCAATGGAAAATCGTTGCAAGCAGACAATGTTGATATTGTGACGTTGAGCCACTTCGGAGAAGAGAACAGCTTCTTCGGCCGCGCCGGGGGCACCATGAAAATAGATCACTGTACGACCCTGTCTGTCACCGTATTCAACAAATTCCACAGTTTCTCCAAATAGTTTTCGGTCTACTTTGGTCGCCAATAAAACCAGCAAATTGCGGGAGCTTCTAACTGTCGACCCACCTGAACACAACAACATACCTCTCGACTGATTATTAAGGAGGCCACTTGCTGTCATCTCAAGTCCGACATAAAAAAGGAGCTGACCACGTTATAGGTAGCCAGCTCCTTTCAAGCAGGGGAAACATCAATGTTTAAGAAATCATTTTGCAGGTCTCTGGAATAATACGATTTTCACAAAGCAAAAAAGCTCAATAGTAAAAAAAATAAATTTATAATGCGTGATCCTAAAAAAACCGACTAGTGCACAACAACCTTTAGTTACCGCCATTTTTACTCTTAGCTTGGCCAACAATGGAATCAAAAACCAGCCCGATACCAGCACCCACAATGACGCCAAGTGCAACATCTGCCAATATAGCCTGCCCAAAAACCAAGCCAATGCCTCCGCCGAAAATCATTCCTAGCCCAGCGTAATAATGGTTGCTTTTCTTACTACCTTTATCGCTAATGTTGCCACTGCTCCTATCGCTCGGATTAATGTTAAATACCTAACCAGGTAGGTCTTAAATACAATTTTTCTAGAGACTAATATCTGTCCAAACGGCAAGTTCGTTGCCGCTGGGTTCGATAAAATGAAACCGCCGGCCACCAGGGAAAGAGAAGATTTCTTGGCTTATCAGACCACCAGCTCCCAGTACCTTACTCAAGGTACCTTCAAGGTCAGTGCTGTAAAAAATAATTAAAGCTGACCCAGTTTCAGTCGCTGCTTTCTTATCTGACTTGAAAAAGCCACCATCCAGGCCCTGGTTAGAAAACGCCGCGTAGTCCGGGCCAAAGTCCTCGAAAGTCCAACCAAATACCTCACTAAAAAATGCTTTGGTTGCCACAATATCCGCTGCCGGAAATTCCACGTAATCCAGTTTTCCATTTATAGATCCCATTTACATCCCCTTAAGATACATTGCCAGTTCCTGTCTAGTTTAGCTGAATCAAAAATTCTGCTCTGCTATAAAAAGTAACTCTGGTTTGATCAACTGTGCTTCGACATCTCTGCCGCCCTAGATAACGCCCAGTAACCAATCATGGTACTGGTGATGATTCTAACCGGAAAGTACAACAGCGCCGGCAAGTTAAACAGCCACAAAACCATCGACTCAGGTAAAACCAAAAACGCCACCTGCTTTACCCAGAACAAAGGCTGCATGTAGTCTCTGAGGAAATCGTTGATTGAGATACACAACAGCAACCAATCGTGCAAAAAATTAATCCAGACGGCATAGAGCAGAAGAACCCCATCAACAACGCTCCCAACCACACAGGACCATGCCAAAACAAGAAAAAAGCTTCTCATGATGCTCTGTCAAGTAAATCGGTCAAGACAAAGCTCCTGCTTAATCGTCAACTATGGTTTTAATCTCACCGCGGTGCCAAACACCATGATTTCACAAGAGCCATCCATTATTGCACTGGTGGTAAAACGGATACCCACAACGGCATCTGCACCTTTTTCTTT
>DNBN01000128.1:1996-3944 GCA_003491845.1 Porticoccaceae bacterium
ATGTTCCTAGCCTCAGTCAGCATTTCGGTATAACCGCGAATCTCCCCACCGACGATGCTCTTTAACCCAGCCATTAAGTCGCGGCCAATATGCTTTGACTGCACGACGTTGCCTGTCACCACACCAACGACAGACTCGGTTTCTCTGCCTGGTATAGACTCTGTGGTTGAATAAATCATAAAGCGCTCCTTTTTATCAATCTACCAAGAATTTAATTCGTTTTTCTCTCTACCCGCCACGGTGGATTGAGCCGGTTCTCGCCAGCCCAATACAATTTGATTTTGTTACCAGAGGGGTCCTCAAGAATAGCTTCTCGCCAAAGGTAATCCTGATCTGCTGGATCTTGTGAAAATTCAATACCAATAGATTTTAACTTTCTCACCCAATCATCAAGATAACGGTGTTCAAAGTAAATCACTGCGCCGTTACTGAAATCCCCACTCTCCAACATCAACGAAAAAGTGGCATCACCCTCTGGGCACTGAAAGCGCGCGTAATGGGGCGTATCCACAATTTGAGTAAAACCCAGCTTTAGATAAAAATTGACCGCCTCAGGCATTTGCTTCACGGGCAATGTGATTTGATTAAGATTCATTTCTGTACTCTGTTTTCAGGCCTATGTAATCGAGACCAGTTTTATCTCATCTACGGTTTTTACCCATCAGCGCCCAGCTCTGTAACGTGCCAACAAAATATAAAATACCAATGGTCAGGCAAATGCCTGAACTGACCAACCAAAAAGCTAAACTATTGTCGGGAAACAGAGGCATTATCAGCACAAAGGCCAAACCACGACACAAATAAATCGCTGAAATAACTACCAGCCCAAGTTTTAGCAACGGAAGTCGACCAATAAGGTTAGCGCCCGACAAAGCATAGAGTGAAAATAAGGATAGGGCAAAAACAACCACTGAGGTAACCGCCGTGGGATACCAGTGGCCAGTCTCCGCTAACTGTGCCATCTGTTCGCCAGCGCCAAAAAAACGATACCAATCAGCTCCGAAAATAATGCAGCCCAAATGAGCCAAAGCAGCAAAAGCGCTGCAGATGGAGGCGAGGATTAACCACTTATTTTTATCAGATTGCACAGTGTCTTCCTTGCTATTTGACTAACTCTCTAACTCCACCTCTAAAAGATGATTGTAAAAATGCATTGCATGGGCCTGTTCATACTGCCACTTCTCCAGCGCACCATAGGCGAAATGCTCTGCAAGGGGTCCCTTGTAATTGGCAAACGTAATCATCGATTGCTTGAGTCGCTGGTAGGCATAATTGATATCGCCCTCTGCTTCAATCGCTGGGGCACCAGGAATTGCGTCACTCAAACCGTGGGTCATCTCGCCCTTCGCCGAAAAAGCGGCAAATGCCAGCTTGCCCGCTGAACTTTTAAAAAGCGCCGATTTATGCTCAGGAAAGCCGATCATTGAGAACTCAATGCTTTGTGCAGCATGCACTAGGATTTGATAAATATCCCAATCTCCCAGCGCATTGATCTCAGTATTCATCAATCGATCAAGAGTCTCTAAAGACGCTTCGATTGTCAGTGCTCGATTATTCGATCCATTGCCAAGCCAAACTAAACCGCCTGTACCTATTACAACGCCACTGGCAAGTATTCCTGAAAGAAAGTTTCTACGATTCATCTTTTCATCCCCCTCTATCTAGAGTCTGCAGCTTAAGTCGCCAATCTTGAAATGTTGACTGTTTTCTTTTTACACCTATGGCCCGATTTTTATAGCAGGCACGCGAGAAAGCAGCTTCATTGGGCCAAAATTTAAGGTCTAAAGCTACATTTAATTCACAGCAGAAGGTTAGCTCCCTCTTTTAAGTAGAACCTACCCCGATTGCTACTAAATGAGACCTTACGATTTACTACTCAATTGGCATTTTGATCGGTGTGGCTTTTGGTGGTTGCCACTCCCCCGACAGGATTGACTCACTCGGCTGA
>DNBN01000107.1 GCA_003491845.1 Porticoccaceae bacterium
TCATTTGATTGTATTCCAAGGGGTTTTGTCTGGTTGCTGAAGAGATTATCGGTCGTTTAAAACAGAGCTGCTAATAGTGATAGAGAGCTTGGGGTAGCTTCTTATCAGCACCCCTTACTAAAGTGGTTATTTTTTGTACAACTCTTGATCAGCTTGCAGCGACAGAGACTGTTTAACGTTATCTAAACCCTAACAACAAAACCATAGCTGAGTAAAAGTTGACCATTAAAAATATATATTTGTGTGATCGGCGATCAACACTTGCTGCAAACCTGCCTATGAAGATACTTTTGTATTCGTGGCAAAACACGCTTTATAATTCCTATTCTCGGAAGTCGCCTGTAAAGAAATGAAAAGAGAGATTGAATGAATTGGGATGCAATTGGAGCTGTAGCAGAAGCATTAGGTGCAATTGGGGTAATGCTTACCTTGTTGTACCTCGCGTTCCAAACCAGACAAAACACACATGTTCTCGATCAGACCAGAAACATGCATGAGGCAAGCACGTTTCGAGCAAACATGGATGGGGTAATGAATCTCCAAGCTGTCCTTGCTCAAGACGACCAGTTAGCACTAATTTGGAAAAAGGGGCTGGCAGGTGAAGAGCTATCCGAATTGGAGGTGGCGAGATTTGAGGCCTATTTAAACATGTACCTTTTCGAGCAAGAGCATAAACTATATCTCGCAAACGCAGACACAGCCAACTTTACTGAAATGGGTGGGATGGGAATGATCGAACAACATATAGAGGCTCAAATCAACTACCTGATGCGCTCTGAGCACGTTCGAAATTGGTGGCAGATGAATGCGACTCGTACATTTAGCAACGTATTCGTTGCAGAGGTTAATCGCATTACAGATACATGACCGCCTCACCGCCTCACCGCCTCACCGCCTCACCGCCTCACCGCCTAGCTCCTACTTGAATCAGACACACTCAACCCTCGCAACAGATGCCTAGCACTAGCTCGCAGAGTTGCCATCCGGCCGGATAACTATTGATAGAATCATGGATCTAAGCTGATACTTTTAGCTGAAATATCAGACATTAGTAAAGTTTGAACGGTAAGTTGTTGTTATTTTGTACGGTAAACGATCCTTCCCATGTCTACAGCAAACGAGTTATCGTTTACCTTTAAATGCTAGGGCTCCAAGTCTAATGTTAAAAATCATCCTACTCTCATGTGTGTTCTTTGTTGGTAATGCTTGGGCAGAAAGTCTTGAGCAAACCAAAGTGAAGGCAGAGAGAGGGGACAGCGTCGCTCAGTTTGATATGGGTTATGCTTACAGCTTTGGCGAAGGGGTTCTTCAAGACTACAAACTAGCTCCCATGTGGTGGAACATTGCCGCTACTGATGGGGACGAAGACGCATCAAAGAATCATGAAATCGTAGCGAAACAGATGTCATCAGAAGACGTAAGCAAAGCCCAAGACATGGCTCGTGAATGGGTTAAGAATCATGAGTAATTTCGGTGCTAAAAGGCTGATTTTCGTTTTATTTGCTTGAGCTGTTTTGTCTAAACATCGGCAGTTATGGCAACAAGAAAAATCCCAACAAGAAATAGTAGAGTTAAAAGTTTGTGGAAAATCTAAAAGCACCGAACTTCCGTTGGGAAATGCGTATTGTCATTAGCATGTGCTTAGGCTACGGCATGTTAATGCTGTGCCGAACTGTAGTAAGTGTAGCCGGGCCTACAATGTTAGCTGACCCTGCCCTCTCACTTGATATAGCCTCATTCGGCGCTATCCTAGGCTGGGGCACGGCAGGTAACCTAACAGGAAAGCTCACTACCGGTGTACTCGCCGACAAACTCGGCGGTAGCAGAGTATTTATTTGGGCTGTTGGCATTGCTGCTGTCACTACATTTATCTTTGGCAGCCTAACAAGCAACATTGCTTTCTTTGCGCTTTATTTTCTTACAGTATTCGCCAAATCAGCCGGTTGGCCAGCGATGGCAAACATTATTAGAGTAGGTTTCGTTCAGGCGAAGCATGGTCGTGTATGGGGTTTCATTGCAACGAGCTCCAGAATAAGTTCTGTCGTTACTACTATCCTGGTTAGCAGTTTACTCTTCATAATGTCTTGGCGAGGTTTATTCTATATAGCGGGAGCCCTAGCGCTGGTGAGTGTCTTTATTCTACCCAGATACCTGAAAAATTCTTGGCAAGGAATTGGTGTAAGGACAGCGAATTTAGAAACCTCTAATGAAAGTTTAGCCAATCTGGTTGAAGATCACCCGCTCAGCAAAACCGAGTCTCGTGCAGCTATTGGTGTTTTTATAAGAAATCCTAGGTTCTGGTTAATCAGCCTCGGGGTTTCATCCTTGGCTGTTCTTTTTGAATTTCAGGTTTTCATACCAATCTTTCTCAGCGAAACATTTTCATTGCAACCGGCGCAGGCTGGTTTAGCATCTTCAGCATTTCCTCTGGGATGTCTCGTCGCAGTTTTCGGCGGCGGATTTGTCTATGACAAGTTGTCCAAAAAGAATATTGTATATGCGATGGGCGCCAGTCTTGCGATCGCTGTTCTTTGTCTTTTAGGTTTGCGGCTGCTTGGTGAAGTTGACTTCGGCAATGGCTTAGAACTGATACTTACTATCAGTCTGATCTTTGTGTTCGGTTTTGCGATTTCCCCTGCGTATTACATTCCAATGAGCGTCTTTTCAATAGGCTTTGGTGGCAAACACTGTGGCTTGCTCGTTGGTTTGATTGACGCCTTCGCCTACTTTGGTGCAATGATGTTTGACTTTATTGGTGGAGCTGTAGCGAATAAAGAAGGGGGCTGGGAAGATTTTATTCTTATATTGATTGTCACATCTATTGCGGCAGCAATTATTATGACAACATTCTTGTATTTAGACTATCTTGATTCCGAACGTGATCTTGCATTGCCTGTTACGGCCTAAAAACTTGCCTTAGCCTGAAATATCGGATTAACAAAGCGCTGCTGAATCGCATAACCTAAATGCAAAAAAATTAATTAAAAGACATGAGCAAAGTTCAGTATATGGCTCGTGAATGGGCTAACAATCATCTTTAGGTGGCCTGTTCTTTCTCTCAGCTTCTTGTTTTAGCCGTGATGTTTATAGTTTTAGAGGCCGTCACATCAAAATATCGCTGGCATCTATTTCAAGGAGCTTATGCAATCACTCCCAATACTTGCTG
>DNBN01000066.1:0-470 GCA_003491845.1 Porticoccaceae bacterium
GGCTATGTGCTGGAGGCAGTTGAAGATGTATTCGGGCAGGTGCCTGAGAATTTTGTTGCAGGACACCCAATCGCCGGGTCAGAGAGACATGGTGTCGCTGCGAGTGATGAGAAACTCTTTAATAATCATAAAGTTATTATCACACCGCTGAAGTCAACGAACCCAGAGGCCGTCTCCGCAATAGAAACCATGTGGCAATTCGCCGGCGCAAGCGTCGTGATGATGGATCCTGCTCATCATGATCAGGTGTTGGCACAAACCAGCCACCTACCGCACCTTTTGGCCTATGCCCTGATAGACACGCTGTCTGCGCAGGGCGATTCTCTTGAGATATTCGAATACGCTGCAGGTGGACTGCGAGATTTTTCCCGAATTGCTGCTTCTGACCCGACCATGTGGCGGGATATATTCCGGTCGAATAGTGATGCTGTTTTATCGATCTTGAACCAATATCAACATGAGTTATCAAC
>DNBN01000066.1:787-9016 GCA_003491845.1 Porticoccaceae bacterium
GAGACTAACAAAACCTAAGAGAAGCAATGCGCACACAAGCTAGTAAGACTGAAAAGCCCCCTGTAATTACGATAGATGGACCCAGTGGGTCCGGAAAGGGCGCTATTACGCACAAATTGGCCCAAAAACTGGGTTTTCACATTCTGGATAGTGGCGCGCTTTATCGATTAATCGGACTTGCGGCGCGCAAAAGTCAGACATCCTTTGATGATGAGCCAGGTTTGGCGCGAATATCCCGCGAAATGGTGGTTAAATTTGTGCCCTCTGATGACCCGGAAGAACCGCTCCATATACTCTTGGAGGGAGAAGAGGTCACTAAAAGCCTGCGTACTGATCAGGCAGGGCAGGATGCGTCCCGGGTGGCCCCTATTGCCGCTGTGCGAGCAGGCATTGGTGAGCTGCAACGGGGTTTTCTGACAGCTCCGGGGCTTATCGCCGATGGACGAGATATGGGTACGGTGGTATTCCCCGATGCTGATGTGAAAATTTACCTGACAGCGAGCGCCGAGATCCGCGCGAACAGAAGGTATAAGCAGTTGAAAGATAAGGATATTAGTGTTACCCTCCCGGGCCTTTTTCAGAGCATCAAGGACAGAGACGAGCGGGATATGAACCGAGAGGTTGCCCCCCTAAGGCCTGCCATCGATGCGGTTGTTGTGGATAGCTCGCTGATGAGCCTCGATGAGGTGTTTGAAGCAGTTATCGCAATCGTAAGAGAAAAGGTGTGAAAGAAAGCTGTTAAAAGAAATTGTTTAGATGAAAGCGTGTAAAACAAAACGCGTGAATGAAAGAACCGGGATTAATTGCTGATACTCTCCAGCAGTCGCAATTTTCCCAATCAAAAACCAGACCCGCTGATGTTGGTATTGTCTCCGAGTTTGATAAGCGCACTTCAAGTTTCGTTCGTTTGTGTTACGCAAACAGGCTTGCAGGGCTCTCGTTAGGCGAAAGGTAAAAGACAAACTGTGCAGTCGTTAGAGATGCTTGAAGCATCTTTAGTCATTGTGCAGGGACGTAGAAAGGCGGCCAAAAACAGAACCGTTAGGTTCAGGAATGATTAATGAGTGAAATGACACAAAGCTTTGCGGAGCTATTTGAAGAAAGTTTAAAAACCATCGACATGAAAGCCGGTTCCATTATCACCGGTGTCGTTGTAGACATAGATAGTGAATGGGTCACAGTACATGCTGGCCTGAAATCTGAAGGCGTTATCCCACGTATTCAGTTCCTTGATGAATCCGGTGAACTAGAAGTCAACATTGGTGACGCAGTCCAGGTCTCAATGGACGCGGTCGATGACGGATTTGGTGAAACTCGACTGTCCCGCGAAAAAGCGAAACGTGCAGAAAGCTGGCAGATGCTTGAGCGTGTGTTCGAAGCGCAGGAAGTGATCAAAGGACAAATCAGCGGGCGCGTTAAAGGCGGGTTCACTGTCGAAATCAGGGACGTGCGGGCATTCCTACCAGGCTCACTGGTTGACGTTCGACCATTGCGTGAAACTGAGCATCTCGAAGGCCGCGAACTGGAATTTAAGGTTATTAAGCTCGATCAAAAGCGAAACAACGTTGTCGTTTCTCGACGTGCAGTGCTTGAAGAAGAAAACAGCGCCGAAAGAGAGCAGTTGTTAGAAAGCTTGCAGGAAGGTCAGGAAGTGAAGGGTATTGTTAAGAACCTGACTGACTACGGTGCGTTTGTAGACCTTGGTGGTGTTGACGGACTGCTGCATATTACTGACATGGCTTGGAAGCGTATCAAGCACCCAAGTGAAATTGTTGAGGTTGGTCAGGAAATCAGCGTCAAGATTCTCAAGTTTGATCGCGAGCGTAATCGCGTATCACTCGGACTCAAGCAATTGGGTGAAGATCCATGGGTATTGATCACAAATCGTTACCCTGAAGGCACGCGTACAACAGCGAAGGTGACAAATCTCACTGATTACGGTTGTTTTGCAGAGCTCGAAGAGGGTGTTGAAGGTCTGGTTCACGTTTCGGAAATGGATTGGACTAATAGAAACATTCATCCTTCAAAGGTTGTTCAGGTTGGTGACGAAGTTGAAGTCATGGTGCTGGACATTGACGAAGAACGTCGACGAATCAGCCTCGGTATCAAGCAATGTCAAGGCAACCCATGGGAAGAGTTTGCAGTACTTCACAATAAGGGTGATCACCTCAAAGGTTACATCAAGTCGATCACTGACTTCGGTATCTTTATTGGTCTTGAAGGCGGAATTGATGGTTTGGTTCACCTTTCTGATATTTCTTGGAACGAAGCTGGCGAAGAAGCCGTTCGCAACTTTAAGAAGGGCGAAGAGGTTGAGTCAGTTGTATTGAGCATTGATGCTGAAAGAGAGCGTATTTCTTTGGGTATTAAACAACTTTCTGACGATCCATTTAGCGACTATGTCGATGAAAACGACAAAGGGGCTATTGTTACAGGTACCGTAAAAGAGGTTGATGCAAAAGGTGCCATTATTACCTTGGCAGACGGTATTGAGGCTTCATTGAAGAGTTCAGAACTGTCTCGAGAGAAGATCGATGATGCTCGACATATTCTTACTGTAGGCGCAGAAGTTGAAGCCAAGGTGATTAATGTTGACCGTAAGAATCGTGTCATTAATCTATCTATTAAGGCCAAAGATGTTTCTGAAGAGAAGGCCGCGGTTAAAGCCCATCGTAGTACTGAAGCTGAATCTCCATCAGCCGCTTCACCAACAACGATTGGTGATTTGATCAAGGCGCAGATGGACAAGTAAGCAATGTAAACTGGAAAAAAGGGTGGCTTTGCTGCCCTTTTTTTTGAAAACTGAAAATAACACTAAGTATTACTTGAATAATTTTAAAACATCAATAAAATCAATGACTAATTCACTATAAACCTATTGTGACGCAAAAACGTATGACCAAATCTGAACTTATTGAAAAAATAGCATCGAGCCAAGATCAACTACCTCAAAAAGATGTTGAGCTTGCCGTTAGAATGATCTTAGAACGAATGGCTCTGACCCTGTCTAATAATCAACGTGTGGAAATTCGCGGATTTGGTAGTTTCTCACTGCACTACCGTTCTGCTAGAATTGGTCGAAACCCTAAAACGGGTGACGCGGTTGACTTGCGTGGTAAATTCGTCCCTTATTTTAAGCCGGGTAAAGAACTGCGTGTGCGTGTAAACAGTGGTGTTTAGTTGTTCGCCTAGCCGAACAAAGACTTAAGTGCAGCTAAGGATTCTTCTCCTTTTAGGCGATTATCCTCTTGACTACTTTCTGCGTTGCCGCCTATTCTGATCAGATCTTCCTGTGGTAATTCATCGATAAAGCGACTAGGTGTTGTATTGGACGTATCCCCAAATTGGGTGCGTTGGCGTGCGCCGGTCATAGTGAGGGTGCGTTGTGCTCTGGTTATACCGACATAGGCAAGGCGTCTTTCCTCTTCAATTTGCCCGCCTTCAACGCTATTTCTATGGGGTAGTATTTCTTCTTCCATACCAATCATGAATACGTGCAAAAATTCTAGTCCTTTTGCCGCATGCAGCGTCATCAATTGGACCTTATCGTCGGCAGATTCTTCTTCCTCTCTATCTAATATGTCTCTTAGAATTAGCTTTGCGATAGCGTTCTCGATGGCCACATCCTCGTCATCTTGCTCGTTATCTGAGGTGTCATTTTTCAGTACCTGACTAAGTTGGGTTATCAGAAAGTTGACATTATCCCAGCGTTTTTGAGCTACATGATCACTGCTTGCATTTTGATGTAACCAGCCAAGATAGTCGGCATCATTAAGCATCTCATTGATCGCTGTCACTGGATTACTTTGATAGACGTGCTTGCTGACACCTTCTATCCACTGCTTAAAGTTTTTTAGGCGCTTTAAGTTGTTATCTGGCATGCTTGCACTAAGGCCAATTTCATCAATTGCGGCATACAGTGATAGGCCGCGTTGGTTGGCATAATTACCAAGTTTCTCGAGTGTGGTTGGGCCAATTTGGCGCCTCGGCGTATTGATGATACGCAACAATGCATTATCATCGTCATGATTTATAATTAATCTCAGATAGGCCATAACATCTTTGATTTCAGTTTTGGCATAAAACGACTGACCGCCGGTAATTTCGTAGGGAATACTCTGTGCTTGGAGCTTAATTTCGACCAATTTAGCCTGATAATTGCCGCGGTATAGAACCGCAAAGTCGCTATATTTGCATCGGCGTTTCAAACGCATATCAATAATTTCATTGACCACTCGTTCACACTCATTGTCTTCGTTTTCACAGCTGATACTGCGCAGTGGGTCGCCCGGTCCTAATTCGCTCCAGAGCCGCTTGTTAATAAGGTGCGGATTGTTGTCAATAAGAGTGTTTGCTGCGCGAAGAATTCGGCCTGTAGAGCGATAATTTTGTTCTAGTTTAATGATTTCTAAACCAGGAAAATCCTCGTTTAGCTGCATTAAATTTTCAGGGCGCGCACCTCGCCATGCATAAATGGACTGATCGTCATCACCAACTACGGTAAGGGCCTGTTTTTCATTGACAAGAGTTTTTACTAGTTCATATTGGGCAAGATTAGTGTCTTGATATTCGTCAACTAATAAATAACGGATCCGTCGCTGCCACTTACTTAACACGTCTGGATGATGTCTAAATAGAATCACAGGGATCATAATAAGATCGTCAAAATCCACAGCATTGTAGGCTTTTAGTGCACGTTGATAACGTTCATAAACCATCGCTATGCCTTGCTCTCCCGTGCTGTTAGCAGCACCAACAGCTTGGCCCGGTTCAAGTAACTTATTTTTCCAATTAGAAATAGTGTTCTGTACTGTATCGATCAGTTTGTCATCAAGTTCACTGTGCTTTACCATCAGTTCTTTCAATAAGTTGCGACAGTCCTCTTGATCTAAAATTGAAAACCCTAGTTTGAAACCCAGCGTTTTGATTTCAGTGCGAATGATATTCAGACCTAGATTATGGAAGGTTGAAACAGTTAAGCCTTTGCATTTGTCTTTGGACATTAGCTGATTGACCCGTGCTTTCATTTCTCGCGCTGCCTTGTTGGTAAAGGTAACCGCGGCTATATTTCGTGCAGGGATGTCACATTGGCTGACCAAATAGGCAATTTTTTGAGTTATGACGCTAGTCTTTCCGCTACCAGCACCCGCCAGGACTAATAGTGGACCATCGATATATTTCAGTGCAGCCTGTTGTTGCACATTTAAATGATTAGACACTATAGACTACGCCATATCAGCAATAGCTAGACGTTTTTGGTTGAGTTGACCCAGAGAGCTTTCCAGTTCCGCAAGTTTTTGACGCTCTTTTGCCACCACCTCTGGTGGTGCTTTACTCACAAACTTTTCGTTGCCAAGTTTCATCGTAAGTTTGTCAGTGTCTGTAGCGAGTTTGTCGATTTCTTTATCTAGTCGCGCCAGTTCAGCATCTACGTCAATTAATCCTGCCATGGGTACCAAAATTTCTAGTTCACCAGCAAGAGCCGTGGCGCTAAGCGGTGCCTTAGTTTGGTCTTCAAGCCAGGTAATACTTGCTAAATTTGCTAATTTACTAAGAAATTGACGATTTTCTTCTACGCGTCGCTGGTCATGATCATCACCATTGGTAACAAAGACATTGAGGGATGTTGCCGGCGAGATATTCATTTCTCCGCGAATATTACGGATGCCTACGATCACGCTCTTTAACCAATTGATGTCTTCAAGTGACGCTTGATCGATCAGGCGATCATCGGCCACGGGGAAAGGTTGGAGCATAATAGTGCTATCACTAGTGACGGTAATGCCCGCCAAAGGCGCAACATTTTGCCAGATTTCTTCAGTAATAAATGGCAGTAAAGGATGAGCTAGTCGCAGTGTCGCTTCTAACACATTAACCAATGTGCGGCGGGTACCAATTTTTAATTGAGGATCGCCATTTTCGTCCCAAAGAACTGGCTTTGACAGTTCTAAGTACCAGTCACAGTATTCATTCCAGATGAAATCATAAAGAGCTTGGGTTGCTAGATCAAATCGATAATTTTCAATAGCATTGGTTACGTCATGTTCTGCCTGTTGTAGTCTAGAGGTTATCCATCGATCGGCAAGGCTTAGTTTATAGTCTTGTGCATGTTGACCGCAATCATGACCTTCAGCGTTCATTAAAACATAGCGCGAGGCATTCCATATTTTGTTGCAAAAGTTACGATAACCCTCAAGACGTTTCATGTCCCAGTTGATATCACGGCCAGTGGATGTCAGGGCACAAAGAGTGAATCGCAAAGCATCAGAACCATTGGCCTCTATGCCTTCGGGAAATTGTTTTCGAGTGCGGCTGGCAATTTTTTCAGCCTGTTTTGGCTGCATCATATTACCAGTGCGTTTGGTCACTAAGCTATCAATATCTATGCCGTCAATCATGTCTAGTGGGTCGAGCACATTACCCTTAGACTTTGACATTTTCTGACCTTGTTCATCCCGTATGAGGCCTGTAACAAATACCGTTTTGAAGGGTACTTGCGGCTGACCATCTTGGTCTTTAACCAATTCCATAGTCATCATCACCATTCGAGCTACCCAAAAGAAGATAATATCGAAGCCTGTGACAAGAACGTCTGTTGGGTGGAATGTTTTTAGACGATCAGTATTCTCAGGCCAGCCCTGAGTGGCAAAGGTCCACAAAGCTGAGGAAAACCATGTGTCTAATACATCATCATCTTGGGTCAGCGGAAGATCACCAAGGTTGTATTTTTGACGAACGTCATCTTCGTTGCGACCAACATAAGCTTTACCTGCCTCATCATACCAAGCTGGAATGCGATGTCCCCACCACAGTTGTCTTGAAATACACCAGTCTTGAATATTCCGCATCCATGAAAAATACATGTTTTCATACTGTTGCGGGACAAATTTTATTCGACCATCTTCCACTGCTTCAATGGCTGGTATGGCTAGTTTTTTAGCATCAACATACCATTGATTGGTCAGTAAAGGTTCAATGACTACGCCTCCTCTATCACCATAGGGTACGGTCATATCGTTTTCTTGTACGGACTCTAATAGGCCCAAGGCATCAAAATCGGCAACAATTTCTTTTCTGGCTGCGAATCGCTCCATACCTTGATACTTCTCGGGAATAGTCGCATCAAGTTCTGAATTATCAGTGCCATCACTATTTACACATTCTGGGGATTGGCGAATATCGCCATTGGTGGTCAGTATATTGATCATCGCTAAGGTGTGTCTTTGACCAACATCGTAATCGTTAAAGTCATGAGCAGGTGTTATTTTGACGCACCCCGTGCCTTTTTCCATGCTCGCATAGTCATCTGCGAAAATGGTGATTTTTCTGCCGACCAGAGGTAATGTAATTGTCGCACCAATCAAGCTTTTGTAACGCTCATCCTCTGGGTTGACGGCAACTCCGGTATCTCCCAGCATAGTTTCTGGTCGCGTTGTGCCAACCACAATATAGTCCTTTCCATCGGCAGTTTTGATGCCATTGGCCAATGGATAGCGCAGGTACCACATTTTGCCTTTGACTTCTCGATTTTCAACTTCTAAGTCAGAAATGGCGGTGTGAAGTTTCGGATCCCAGTTAACCAGTCGTTTGCCTCGATAGATAAGTTCCGATTCATAAAGACGAATAAAGACCTCCTGAACGGCAGCGTAAAAGCCCTCATCCATGGTGAATCGCTCAGTCTCCCAATCAACTGAGTTACCGAGTCGACGCATTTGCTGTGTAATAGTGCCACCAGAATGAGATTTCCACTTCCATATCTCGTCTATAAAAGCATCTCGGCCAAGAGTCTTTCTATCCGGTTGGTTCTCTGCGGCCAGCTTTCTCTCTACGACCATTTGGGTTGCAATGCCAGCATGATCGGTGCCAACTTGCCAGAGCGTATTTTTACCCTTCATCCGAGCATAGCGAGTTAGAGCATCCATGATGCCGTGCTGCAAGGCATGACCAATATGAAGACTTCCTGTTACATTTGGAGGCGGTATGACAATACTGTAAGGATCTCCCTCACCTGAGGGTGAAAAGTGTCCATTGCTTTCCCACTTTTTATACCATTTAGTTTCTATATCCTGCGGTTGGAATGTTTTTTCCATGAGTGAAAGCGTGCCCCGATGGTATTTTTTAAAAGTGAATAGTTAAGCAGACGATTATAAAGTGTGGCGGCATTTGTCGCTAGCTTTGCTTGTGTTTTTAGATATAAATCTAAAGGCTACTATTTTGTTGATGTTGATG
>DNBN01000066.1:9320-13382 GCA_003491845.1 Porticoccaceae bacterium
ATGCCCGCAGATACGGGAGCCGCTTACCGACAGTGCGGCTGTGCCAGGATGTTGCTTAGGGTTTTAACCAAGTCCTTTGTTGTAAAAGGTGGTTTGCCTCCAGGTTAATATTCTATCCGGTGAAGGATTCAGAGAGGTCATGGAAACTAAGAGGATAACCTCTTTCTTTATAAAATCGGAAATGTGTTCTTTTTGCTTCCTCATAAACAACATCCTGATAGATTATTTCTATAACCCGTTCAAAACGACTAAACCAAGTAGGTATTTCTGTTGTTAAATTGACAAGAATTTGATGGTGGTTACCTGGTTCAGGATCACAACTAATGGCAATTGGAGCCTGATCTACGCCTGTTCCATGAGGAATAAATGTACTCTCATTGAGATTCCACATGTATTCGTCTAACTGTGTTACAGCCTGCTTGTCAGGCACTAAACACAGCACCTGTTGGTGCTGTGCTATGGCTTTTTGTGCAAGCTGGCAAATTAGAGCCATTGCCATTGGTTGTTCACCAGCAAGTTTATAAAAACTAACCTTAGTCATATTACTGTTGACCTAGATAGGTGGCTTTGATCAATTTTCTGACGCCTTGCTGCGAATGTATTCCATCAGCATGGGCACTGGTCTTCCTGTCGCACCTTTCTGAGCCCCAGATAACCAGGCAGTTCCGGCTATATCTAGATGCGCCCATTTGTAAGATTTGGTAAACCGCGACAAGAAACATGCGGCGGTAATAGTCCCCGCTTCACCACCGATATTAGCCATATCGGCAAAGTTACTCTTAATTTGTTTGTCATACTCTTCCCAGAGAGGCAGTCGCCAAGCTCGATCACCACTGCGAGTGCCACCGTCAAGTAATTGTTCAGCCAGATCGTCGTCATTGGACAGCAAGCCTGAGGTCACCTTACCTAATGCTCCAATGACCGCGCCGGTTAAGGTCGCAATGTCGATCACAGTGTCTGGTTTGAATCGACCCGCATAAGTAAGCGCATCACAGAGAATTAATCTTCCCTCAGCATCCGTATTAAGAACTTCGATGGTTTGTCCTGACATGCTAGTAACAACGTCACCCGGTTTGGTGGCATTTCCAGCAGGCATATTCTCAACTGCAGGGACGATGCCGATCACATTGACTGACAAATTTGTCGCCAGCAAAGCATTAATAACCCCGAATACTGAAGCGCCGCCACACATATCGAATTTCATTTCGTCCATACCGCGACCTGGCTTTAAACTAATTCCTCCAGTGTCAAAGGTGACTGCTTTGCCAACCAAGACGATTGGCTTGACATTACTCGCTGCTCCTTTGTAATTCATTACGATAAGGTTAGCTGGTTCAACTGAGCCCGCGCTGACCGATAACAAAGAGCCCATTTTTAATTCTTTCATGTCTGCTTCTTTGAGCACGGTGGTGGTAAGATTTGGTTGGTCTTTGGCCAACTTCTTTGCTTGGCTGGCAAGATAATTTGGTGTGCAAATATTGGCCGGAAGATTGCCAAGCTGGCGTGCAACATTCATGCCGTTGCCCAGTGCAGTTCCGTAGGCAAGACCTGTTTTTGCTGCACTAGAATCTTTTTTGGCTGCACTCCAGAAGGTAAGAGCTTTGAGTGTCTTTGGTGTTGGTTTTATGCCAGTGCCGGCATAGGCATAGGTTGCTGTACTAAAAGAGCGGGCCACAATGCTGGCGAGCCATTGATGATCGTTACTCAATCCATCGGCAACCCAAACAGCTTTTTTACTGGGCGTTTTTAGTATAACCGTAGCGGCTGATTCCACAGCAGAGATAACTTTTTGAGTTGTGTTGGCGCTATCAATACCGACAAGAACAATGCGTTTAAAGTGACCTTCTGTTCTGTGCAGCAGGCTACACTGTCCTGTTTTTCCAGTAAAATCTTTTGACTCTATAAGTGAAGTGATGGCGCCATCAAGGGCGTCGTCTATTTCTTTTGCTGTGGTAGTTAACTCCAATCCTGTTGGAAGGATGAGAGAGTCTGCTTTAATCTTTAACAGATTTGCAGTAGATGCGTTAAACTCCATAATTGCTCCATTAAGTTTTGATTTTTTGACTTGACTTGTCTGGGGCTAACGATAACAGTTTGTTAACCGACACCCAAGAGCAATAAACCAATACCGTGATTATTTTCCGACATTTGAGCCGAGAAATTTTGTCAACTACCTTTGCTATATGCATAGTGCTATTGCTTGTGCTAATTAGTGGACGGTTTGTTAAATACCTCACCAGTGCCCTTGCAGGCAATATGGACCCGGCAGTTATCTTTGCGGTTATTGGCTACAGAATTCCGGGATTTCTTGAATTGACAGTGCCTCCGGCCTTTTTTTTGGCGATTCTTTTGACTTTTGGTCGCTTGCATGTTGAAAATGAAATAAGTGTTCTTAAGGCGTGTGGCATCTCTGAAAGACGCTTGATGGGCTACACCATAGTAGTTGCCGTAGCGATTGCTGTGTTTGTGGCATGGTTGAGTTTATCGGTATCTCCCGCTGGGGCGGCAAAAGCCGAAACAATTTTAAAAGCACAAAAGGCTATGACTGAGCTTGATAGAGTGAGCCCGAAACGTTTTTATAACTTAGGTGGCGATAAAGGCGTCACCTATGCTGAGCGAATACGTGATAACCGAGAGTTGGAGGATGTCTTTCTTGCGTTTGCTGCCGGTTCAGTGGAGAACTTAGACAGTAGGCTTGTGGTTGTGGTAGCCGAATTAGGCCGTCAGCAACTATCAGAAAATGGATCGGAGCGATTTTTAGTGCTCGACAAAGGATACAGATTTGAGGGTATTCCAGGGAAACATGACTTTCAAATTACTAATTTTCAGCAGTATGGTTCTAAATTGCAGCAGGTAAAAAAAGTCTCCGATGACCCTGAGACCGACGCCATGGCAACAGCTGAACTTTGGATGTCCTCTGACCCGGAATTAAAAGCCGCACTGCAATGGCGTATGTCCACACCATTAATGGTACTAATTATTGTACTACTTGCGGTTCCTTTGAGCAGGACGAATCCTAGACAGGGCAGATATGCCCGATTACTTCCTGCAATCCTGATCTATTTCGTCTACTTATTGTCGCTCAATGCAGTGCGAGGATCCTTGGAAACTGGTGAGTATTCTGTTATCACCAGCCTATTGCCGGTACATTTATTATTTTTGTTAATAGGTTCCATGTTAATAATGTCTGAGTGGTTGGGTCGATCCGTGCGAATCTTTGGTAGACAGCGAGGTTTAATAAAATAATGCGCCGTTTATCACGACATATTGGCGGCACTGTATTCAACGGAATTTTTATGGCTCTGGTAGTTTTTGTGGGGTTGGATATGGTCGCTGAAATTATCGATGAGATGGGTGCGTTACAGCGAAACTATCATTTTGCAGATGCTTTGGTGTATGTGTTTACAAGAGCGCCTTCAACTATTTATGAGTATTTGCCAAATTCGGCGTTAATCGGCTGTATTTACGGATTGGGTCTTTTGGCAGGAAACAGCGAGGTCACTGTGATGCGCGCTGCTGGTATCTCGTTGTTGAGACTTGTCTATTTTGTCATCAAGCCAGTTTTGTTGTTTATATTTTTGGGCGTTATTATTGGCGAGTACTTCTCTCCATATTTAGATCAACGAGCCGATGGTACCAGAGAATATCTGCGCAAAGGCTCTGAGGTACAAGATTCGGCTGAGGGGCTTTGGATTCGTGAGAGTAATGAATTCATGCACTTTAATGCGGTTTTCCCTGGTGGGGTACTCTATGGCGTTACTCGCTACCAATTTGGCGAAGGTAAAACGTTGGAGGAAGCAAGTTTTTCAACCAGAGCAACCTATAATTCCCTAGATGGCACGTGGACTGAGGAAAACGTATCTATTACTAGGTTTAATGACAATAGCACCTCAACAGAGAAAAGAATTACCCGTCAATGGACGTCTGATTTATCTCCGGAGGTACTCACACTCAATATATTGCCGCCTTCTTCTCTACCAATCAAGACACTTTCTAACCATATTGCCTTTCTACAGCAGCAGGGGGCGGATATAGCTGTTTATGAGTTAGCCTACTGGCGAA
>DNBN01000114.1:0-198 GCA_003491845.1 Porticoccaceae bacterium
ACCATCTTTATTACGCGTTCTTCTATATCACTCATCGTATGTCCACTCCATTTAAGGGATCTGATGCCTTATAGCTGTCCGTACCAAATGGAGGACACACTACAACCACTGTTTGAGGTCGGCATTTTACCTTACCAAAATGAAAATGCTAGTGTCTTAGCAAAAAAAACCGCCTATAGACGTTAAATTTACGTCTTA
>DNBN01000114.1:495-695 GCA_003491845.1 Porticoccaceae bacterium
ATATACATGCCCCCATTAACATGAATTGTTTCGCCTGTAATATAGCTTCCGGCATCACTTACCAAAAAAGAAACCACAGCAGCAATTTCACTAGGAACGCCTAATCGAGCAAGAGGAATTTGCTCCAGGAGCTTTGTTTTACTGGTCTGTGGAAGTTCTTTAGTCATATCCGTTTCGATAAACCCCGGAGCCACCGCATT
>DNBN01000114.1:984-1109 GCA_003491845.1 Porticoccaceae bacterium
ATAAACCCCGGAGCCACCGCATTAACTGTTATACCTCTGGAGCCCAATTCTTTTGCCAGAGATCTACTAAAACCCTCAACCCCCGCTTTGGTCGCAGAATAATTACTTTGCCCGCCATTACCCAT
>DNBN01000114.1:1359-2531 GCA_003491845.1 Porticoccaceae bacterium
CCCGCCATTACCCATAGATCCAACAACGGAACTTATTGTAATAATCCGTCCCCACCTAGCCTTGGTCATAGCTCGGACACACGCCTTTGTGACTCTAAAAACCGAGGTTAAATTAGTATTTACAACATCTAACCATTCCTGTTCTTTCATCCTCATCAAAAGATTATCTTGTGTGATTCCAGCATTGTTAATTAAAACGGTAGGAGATCCAAACTCATCGCTTACACTGGCTAACAGCACCTCAATGGATGCAGGGTCTGTAACATTTAATAGTTTCCCTGAACCCATTATGCCGGCACCTAAGAATCGCTTAGTTATCTTGTCCGCACCCACTTGAGATGTAGCTGTCCCAATAACGGTAAACCCAGCCAATCCAAGAGCATCGGCAATCGCAGCGCCAATGCCTCGGCTTGCCCCGGTAACTAGCGCTACCTTTGATACATCATCCATATTATTCACCTCTGTTAAATTCTAACGCTACCATTGTCGAATCCATGCTAGAGGGCATATCTAATCCATAGCATTTGATTTCTTTATCTATCCGTTTAACCAAACCAGACAAAACCTTACCTGGACCACATTCTACCAAAGTATGAGCACCTTGAGCCTTCAACGCCAATACACAATCAACCCATAATACTGGCTTATAAATCTGCTCTAGCATCAACGATTTAATCAACTTAGCATCAGATTCAGTCGCTCCATGCACATTATGCACCACTGGGATTTTCGGGGACTCAAATGTGGTAAGGCTGACCATAGCGGCAAGTTCGTCGGCAACAGATTGCATTAATGATGTATGGAAAGGAGCACTTACAGGTAACGCCAGTGCGCGTTTAGCACCAGCAGCCTTGCACTCATTTATCGCTATATTTACAGCACTAGCATGACCCGCAATGACCACCTGGCCTGGCGCGTTATAGTTTACTGCATCAACCACACCGTCACCACATGCAACCAAGCATGCTGCTCTGACGGCGCTATCGTCGAGACCAATAATCGCCGCCATCGCGCCCTCACCTGAGGGTACTGCCCTTTGCATAGCTGCACCCCTAGCTCTTACTATGGCTACAGCAGCAGAGAATTCCACCACATTGGCGCACACTAACGCAGACCATTCACCCAAACTATGACCTGATAGCTGCGTAGGAATCGGTCCATTCAACGACTGC
>DNBN01000114.1:2792-6136 GCA_003491845.1 Porticoccaceae bacterium
TCCATTCAACGACTGCCATACCCGCCATATAGCAATGCTTGCGGTTAAAAGAAGTGGTTGCGTCTTTTCTGTTAGATTCAGTTCTTCTTGAGTGCCATGCTGACTCAATGCCCATAGATCATAGCTCAATACATCAGAGGCTTCGGCAAACGTATCCTGAATGACAGGATATTGTGCAGCTAATTCACTTAGCATACCCACTTTTTGAGACCCCTGCCCCGGGAAAACAAAGGCTAAATTATTATTCATAAATTATACCGACTCCTTTTGGTTAGTTCTAAATTTATCTGTTAGTAAAGGCGCTAAAGCTTTGGGGAGGTTATGTTTAGCGGCCTCTATTGCGACTTCTAGTGCGTTTTCAAACGCTTTCTTTGAAGCGCTACCATGACTTTTAATGACAATACCATGCAAACCCAGTAAATACGCCCCGTTGTAAAGGGCGGGATCTAATCTATGCTTTAGACCTTCAAAAGAGCGGCTCATGATCCCCAAAGTAATACGTGCTAACCAGCTACTTCGAAGTAAGTCCTCTAGAATCGTGGCGATCATCATGGCAAAACCTTCGATGGCTTTAAGCGCTATATTGCCAGCAAAGCCATCACATACCACAACATTTGCCAAGCCTTTAAAAATGCCGTCACCTTCCACGAATCCACAGTAATTAAGCTGAGGATCAGCGCTAAGAAGATTAGCAGTTCGCTGAAGTTGATTGCTACCTTTACCTTCCTCAACTCCAACATTAAGCAGCCTAACACTTGGCTCTTTTATATCATCCAGCAAATGAGCCGTTAGGCTACCAAGAATAGCAAACTGGTGCAGTTGCTCTGGAGAACATTCGACATTGGCACCGAGATCCAGTACATAAGACCTGCCGCTAATAGTGGGAAATGTGGTGCAAATTGCCGGTCTTGAAACACCCGGTAGGGTTCTTAGATTTATAAGACCAAGACCCATTAGAGCTCCAGTATTGCCGGCGCTAATACAGGCATCAGCATACTTCTTGGCGACAGCTTCTACTGCCAAACTCATAGATGATGGTGTTCTAGCACGAATCACATCAGAAGGCTTGTCGGTATCAAGCACTTCACCTTCACAATGAACAAGTTCAATACGTGACAGCAAAGCTTGATCATGACACAAAGACAGATACAGAGCGACCTCTTGCAGGTCGCCGTACAAAATGGCCTCAACGCTTTTATGCTTACTTAAACAATTTAAAAGTGCTGGTACAATAACGCTAGGGCCTGATTCACCGCCCATGACGTCTACTGCGATACGCGTTACACTAACCAAAAGGTTTACTAGTCAGTACTAGCCTCAACAACTTTCTGACCCCGATAAAACCCATCTGCCGTAACATGATGGCGTAAGTGTCTCTCACCGGTAACAGAATCGGTTGATACAGTGGCAACAGTAAGCGCATCATGTGAACGACGCATGCCTCTTTTTGAACGGGTTTTACGACTTTTTTGAACAGCCATGAACTACTCCTAGTAAAAGTTTTACAGCTCTATTTTCTTTTCAGCTGGGCTAATATACTAAATGGACTGTCAGAGACAGGACCATCGTTTTCTGAACCGGCATCCTCGATAAACGCATCACCAGTGCACGCTCCCTCGGCATGATAATTAACCAAAGGCAGCTCTAATAAAATTTCATCTTCAAGCAACTCACTAAGATTTGCCATTTTATCTACTACAAGCCAGGGCTCATAATTCTTCGCAACCCTATTTTCATGCTCCTCAGACCAAATCACCTGAACCGCAAACTCGGCGTGAACATCCACCGAAACAATATCAAGGCAACGTTGGCAAATGACATGCACAGTAACATCAACGCAACCATGGGCAATTTTTGCCCTAGATTCATCCAATTCAAACTGCACAGCAGCTCTCAGGCAACCACTAATCGCCTCAACTGCCGAAGTCAATCTTGGTAAGCTTTCAGAGGCAACATCACCTTCTAAAAGGTAACCTTGAAGAGCAAGTTTACGCGGGTCAATGTACGTCGGCAATGCCATAAAATAAGGTCGATCTTGTCTAGGCGCGCATAATAGGCACTAGTGGCGGCTCTGTCAAAGAAATTTGACTAAATTCAAGTCTTTATAGTGGCAAAAAACAAATTAAATAGAGGTTACCCTTTATCTCTGGCAACCAGTATACTGACTTTGGCAGTCAAATCGGGAATTCCCATGTCTATGAAACAAATTGTGCTAGCGTCGTCCTCATCTTATAAAAAACAGCTTCTGCAGCGTCTTGGCATACCCTTCGTGGTGGATGCTGCAAATGTAGATGAAACAATTAATACTGTTATGACACCTGAACAGACTGCGCGATTCCTGTCGCTTAAAAAAGCCAGCCATATCGCACCAAAATACTCCAATTCGGTGATTATTGGAACCGATCAAGTTGCCGACCTACACGGTTCGCCGATCAACAAACCTCATACGCATGAACAGGCGGTAGCCCAGTTGCGAGCACAATCAGGTAAGAGCGTATATTTTCATACAGCAGTTACTCTGCTTAGCAAAAATCTCACTGGAGAGGTAACTGAATACACTGGTGTTACTAGTACAGAGGTACATTTCAGAGATTTATCTTTAGCGCAAATCAATGCATACCTAAACCACGAAAAGCCCTATGATTGCGCTGGAAGTTTTAAAGCGGAAGGATTAGGAATTAGACTTTTCCACCGAATTGATAGTGTCGATCCTACCGCTCTGATCGGGCTGCCACTGATTGATTTATGTTCTCAACTCCTTAATATCGGTATCGAAATCCCTTACAACTAAGGCGTAACATTCATCACACTACTCCACAGCTTTTATACATAGTTTTTAATCAGTGGAAAACTATCAATGCAAGCAACGGGATCACAAGATATCAAACGCTTTACTGAATGGGCTCCATAGGTCAAGCCTATCGATCTCATTCCGGCTCGACGAGCCATCTCAAGGTCAAATTCAGTATCTCCGATCATCAATGCATCAGTGGGGTCTACTGATAACTCAGCAAGCAATTGATGCAACATTAGAGGGTCAGGCTTGGATGATGTCTCATCAGCGCATCGTGTTGCGTGGAAAAAAGTGTCTAAACCGAGTCTTTCCAATACTCTATTTAAGCCCGCTCGACTTTTCCCCGTAGCTACAGCAAGCAAGTACCCTTCAGCTCTTAACGTTTGTAACGTATCCAGCACGCCGTCAAATAAATCACATGGGTCATTGTCGTGTTGTCTGAAACGAGCTGAATAACTTACTGTAAATGCTGTACGCTGTTGATCATCAAGAGTCGGAAAAAGATATCGAGTTGCTTCAGGTAAACCCAAGCCTATAATATGAGAAGCCT
>DNBN01000114.1:6370-9681 GCA_003491845.1 Porticoccaceae bacterium
ACCCAGGCCTATAATATGAGAAGCATCCTTACGCGATGGAATAGTTAGGTTGTTATCAGCAGCGGCCAATTGAATACAGTGCGCTATCCGCGCCACCGAATCACAAAGAGTTCCGTCCCAATCGAAAATAATGAGCTGTGGTTTATTAAAAATAATAGCCATCCTGTTTTATAATTGAGGTTGTTTCAGCACATCCATTAAATCTTGAGGAACTGGAGCGTCAACATCAACCCAATCCCCGGACAACGGATGTTTAAAGCGCAAACTTTTTGCATGCAAAAACAAACGCTTACAACCCAAATTGCGCATAATTTGATTAAACGACTTATCACCATACTTTTCATCGCCAGCGATAGGCGTGCCTGAGAATTGACAATGTACTCGAATCTGGTGAGTTCTTCCCGTTTCTAACGTAACATCCAGCAATGTCGCAGAGCGGTAACGAGCGGCTACTGTAAAATGCGTCACAGAAGCTTTGCCTTCAACATCAACACGGACAAATCTTTCGCCAGAAGATAGTTGATTTTTCTTTAATGGCGCATTAATTGTGGTTTTTCCTTTCGGCCAAGCGCCTTGGACTAGAGTTTGATAACGTTTAGTAATTTGATTTTTTTGAAGAGCATTTTGTAATTCAAGCAACACACTGCGCTTTTTTGCAAACATCAGACAGCCCGAGGTTTCTCGATCCAAACGATGTACCAATTCTAAAAACCGCTGCTCAGGACGTTCAACCCTAAAGGCTTCTATAGCTCCCAAAGATACGCCACTACCACCATGGACTGCAAGACCACTAGGCTTGTTAAAAATAAGTAGCCCTTCATCTTCAAACAAAATATTCTCATTTAAATAACGCTTAAGATGTGCGCTCACTGAGCTAGGCGACCCTTTGTTCGCCACCCTAATCGGAGCTATTCTTAGCACGTCCCCAATTTTAACCCTAGTATCAGGCTTAACACGGCCCTTGTTAATTCGAACCTCACCTTTCCGAAGCAAATTATAGATTCTCGACTTGGGAACCCCCTTCAGATGACGTATGAGAAAATTATCTAAACGTTGCCCCGCATGCTCTTCGGTTATCTCAACAAAAGACACCTTATCAAACTTGGATTCTTCCACAACAATGGGTCTCACCTAATATTTTAGCCGGCATTGTAACTATCTGAAAGACATAAACATATCTAATTAATCGCTTTATTTGTAGGTGCGGCGATTTGTTGGTATATTGTAACACATCCAAGTAATGCTCCACGTTAGCATTGCAAAGTTTGAAGGATGATATAAGAACAAATACATGGCGATTTGCTAGAAAAAAATAGCAAGTCGCTACTATTAGCTGAGCGAACTCAGCCAGTAAGAGTCTGGAAAAGACGACGGTTTTAAGTTAAACACTTCCGCTGCAGTCGTTACATATAGCCTACGATTAAAGCGTTGATATACAGTGTTTCGCGTAATAAGTTTAAAAGATTAGATGAGTCACCTTTAGTGTCAAACTGCAAAAATGGCAATTAGAAGTCATGTTTTAGAGGCCTTCCTAGGCTAAAAGACCAAAGTTTGTACAACTTGAGAATCATCTAGATTATGGTAATTGTGATTTAAACCAGTAACCACATCTAAGTGTAACTTGCGAGTTGCCCCGAGGCGGTGCTGATATAGTCATCAAAGTTAGCGATCAAATAATGATTGTTGTTTCTCTGCTGACAGCTTTTGCCCTATCCTTTTTCGCCCTCAACACTCTTCCTTTTTCACACTGGTGCTCGCTCAAATCAACGAGTAAAGGTGAAATATGAAACGTATGCTAATTAATGCATCGCACACAGAAGAAGTGCGTGTTGCCATGGTCGATGGCCAAAGGCTATATGATTTAGACATTGAGAATAGGACTAGAGAACAAAAAAAATCGAACATTTACAAAGGTAAAATCACCCGAGTGGAGCCCAGTTTAGAAGCGGCTTTTGTAGATTATGGTGCTGAACGACATGGTTTTTTGCCGTTAAAAGAAATTTCAAGAGAGTATTTCAAGAAAGGCGCCTCTGAGGGCGGCAAGGTTAGAATCCAGGATGCGCTCAAGGAAGGTCAAGAAGTTGTTATTCAGGTAGAAAAGGAAGAGCGCGGTAACAAAGGTGCTGCGCTCACAACGTTTATTAGTTTAGCTGGGCGTTACCTAGTTCTTATGCCCAACAATCCGCGGGCTGGTGGAATCTCCAGAAGAATTGAGGGTGATGAGCGCGCAGATCTTAGAGAGGCTATGCGTGGACTTGAAATCCCGGATGGAATGGGTGCTATTGTTCGTACAGCCGGAATTGGACGAGCAACCGAAGAGCTTCAGTGGGATTTCAATTATCTGTTACAGCTATGGAATACCATTACCGAAGAATCTAGCAAAGCAAAAGCACCGCACTTTCTGTTTCAAGAAAGTAATGTCATCGTAAGAGCGATTCGAGACTATCTGCGGCATGATGTCGGCGAAGTTATTGTTGATGGTGAAGAGGCTTACGCACTTGCAGCGGCCTTCATAAGTACGGTCATGCCAGATTTCACCAGCAAGGTTAAGTTTTATCAAGACGAAATACCGCTCTTTAATCGGTATCAAGTTGAAAACCAAATCGAGACAGCGTTTTGTCGCGAAGTAAGCCTACCCTCAGGAGGATCAATCGTCATTGATGTTACCGAGGCAATGGTATCAGTTGATATCAACTCTGCTCGCGCCACAAAGGGTGGCGACATCGAAGAAACTGCCTTTAATACCAATAAAGAAGCGGCCGATGAAATTGCTCGCCAGCTACGTCTGCGCGATGTAGGTGGGCTAATTGTTATTGACTTTATTGATATGTTGAACACTCGTCATCAAAAAGAAGTAGAAAACAAAATGCGCGATGCACTTCAAGTTGATCGTGCTCGGGTACAGGTAGGCCGAATCTCCCGGTTTGGGTTACTTGAAATGTCTCGACAACGACTGCGTCCTTCCCTAGAGGAAACCATGTCACGTACCTGTCCTCGCTGTAAAGGCCAGGGAACTATTAGAGGTACCCGCTCACTAGCGCTGTCAATTTTAAGACTTGTTGAAGAAGAAGCACAGAAAGAATTTAGTCGCGAAATACGTGCAATTGTTCCAGTACCAGTGGCCACCTTTCTACTCAATGAGAAACGCAAAGAAATCTCTGAGATCGAAGTTCGAAACAAGATTCAGGTAACAGTGTTGCCAAATACCGAAATGGAAACGCCGCACTTTGAAGTCGTACGAATTCGTAATCAAGATGAAGAGAATTCAGATTTTAGCTACAGGCTAGCCAATGAATTAAGTAAAGCTGAAG
>DNBN01000126.1:0-7240 GCA_003491845.1 Porticoccaceae bacterium
AAAGGTTGGAACATTGTCATTATTGGCTGCGGTGCTCAAGGGCTTAATCAGGGGCTTAATATGCGCGATTCAGGCTTAAACATATCATATGCTTTGCGCGAGCAAGCAATTACTGAGAAACGCCAATCATATCAGTGGGCTTCTGAAAATGGCTTTACCGTAGGTACCGTTAAAGAACTCGTTCCTACCGCTGACTTAGTACTCAATTTAACTCCCGACAAGCAGCATACTGCCGCAGTGAGTGCTGTAATGCCGTTAATGAAGCAAGACGCCACTCTTGCTTACTCTCATGGCTTTAATATTGTCGAAGAAGGTATGCAAATTCGTCCTGACCTCACCGTGATTATGGTTGCTCCCAAATGTCCAGGTACTGAAGTACGCGAAGAGTACAAACGCGGCTTTGGTGTACCAACTCTTATTGCTGTTCACCCAGAAAATGACCCACAGGGTAATGGACATGCTATTGCGAAGGCTTACGCTTCAGCCACAGGTGGTGATCGTGCGGGAGTTTTAGAATCGTCCTTTATTGCTGAAGTGAAATCAGATTTGATGGGCGAGCAAACTATTCTTTGCGGTATGTTGCAAACTGGTGCTATTTTGGGCCATCAACAACTGGTAAAGCTTGGTGTGGAAGCTGCCTATGCCAGAAAACTCATTCAATATGGATGGGAAGTAGTTACTGAAGGTCTAAAACATGGCGGAATTACCAACATGATGGATCGTCTAAGCAATCCAGCGAAAATCAAAGCATACGATATGGCCGACGAGCTAAAAGTTATCTTGGCCCCGCTGTTTCAAAAGCATATGGATGACATTATTGAAGGTGAATTTTCTCGCACTATGATGGTTGACTGGGCTAATGATGATGCAAACCTTTTAAAATGGCGCGCCCAAACCGCAGACACCAGCTTTGAACAAGCAGCAGACTGCGACATTGAGATTACCGAACAAGAGTTTTACGATAAAGGCATTTATTTAGTTGCTATGATCAAAGCAGGCGTGGAATTAGCTTTTGATACCATGGTTGCCTCAGGCATTATTGAGGAGTCTGCCTACTACGAGTCACTGCACGAAACACCTCTAATCGCTAACTGTATTGCCCGCAATAAACTGTACGAAATGAACGTGGTTATTTCTGATACTGCTGAATACGGCAACTACTTGTTTACCCATGCCGCTGTACCGCTTCTGCAAGCACACGCTGGTGCACTTACTCTTGAAGACCTAGGTGGTGGTTTAACCGATCTCTCAAATGCGGTAGATAATATTCGTTTAGTTGAAGTCAATAACGCCATTAGGGATCATGATGTGGAACTGATAGGTCATGAGCTACGTGGCTATATGACCGACATGAAACGTATTGTAGAGTCGAATCATAGCGAGCAGTAAGCGTTTACTAACAAAATATACTAGAAACAAAAAAGCCCGACTACGTATTAAGTAGCCGGGCTTTTTAATGCGCTAATGCGCAGTTGGGCGAGTTGCTATATTACGAATTAATCTCAAATAATCCAGCGGCACCCATACCTCCGCCAATACACATTGTCACCACACCATAGCGTGCATTGCGACGACGACCTTCAATAAGTAGATGCCCGACCATACGGGACCCAGACATACCGAAGGGGTGCCCAATAGATATTGAACCACCATTAACATTCAACTTATCCATTGGAATACCCAGAGTATCGCGGCTATAAATAACCTGACTGGCAAATGCTTCATTGAGCTCCCACAAATCAATATCATCGACGCTCAAACCTGCGGCTTTAAGTAACTTAGGCACGGCAACAACCGGTCCAATACCCATTTCATCTGGCTCACAACCACCAACCGCAAAGCCTCGGAATGTTCCTAAAATATCTAAACCACGACGTTCAGCTTCAGCACGCTCCATGATCACTTGTGCGGAAGACCCATCTGACAACTGCGATGCGTTACCTGCAGTGATATAGAAATCTTCGCCCATGATAGGCGCGAGGCTCGCTAATCCTTCAATGGTGGTTGACGGACGATTACAATCATCACGATCAGCTACCGCAGCCTGCTCAGATATTTCACCGGTTTCTTTGTTCTTCACTTTCATTATGGTATTCATAGCAACAATTTCATCATCAAACTTGCCTGAATCTTGCCCTGCAGCTGTGCGTTGCTGACTGATCAGTGAGTACTCATCTTGCGCTTCGCGAGAGATCTTATAGCGATCAGCAACAATATCAGCGGTTTTAATCATCGGATACCACAAACCCGGATACCTGCCATAAAGCTCAGGCTCCACAGTCTCATGAGGATCGCTAGTACCGGGAATTGAGATACTTTCAACACCCCCGGTAACCATAACATCAACACCCTCAGCTATTATTCGTCCTGCGCCCATTGCTAGTGATTGCAAACCAGAAGAGCAGAAGCGATTTATGGTAGTACCAGATGTAGTGACCGGACAACCTGCTGAAAGAGCAGCATTACGGCCAATATTCATACCTGTAGTACCTGCATGTGCAGCATTACCTAAGATCACATCATCTACATCAGCAGGATCAAGTCCGGCACGCGCAATAGCATGCGCAATTGAATGCGCTGCTAACTTAACGCCATGAGTATTATTAAACGCCCCTCGCGCGGCTTTGGTTAGCGCGGTACGCGCTGTTGATACGATGACTGCTTCTCTCATTACTAACTCCTATATTGTTATATTTAAATCTGAATTATTCACTTTGTGAATCTTTACTCAATAGCACCTTTACCAAGGATATTGCCATTAACGCCATCACCACAGAAAATGGAAGAGCTCCTATAATCATCACTGACCTAAGCGCACCCATACCTCCGGCAGCTAATAGAACCCCAATTAATACCGAAAACAATATACCCCAGATAACAACATGTTTGGCTTGTTTTTGACTTTGATTACCACCTGAAGCTAGCGTATTTATAATCAAGATACCGGAATCCGCTGAGGTCACTAAAAATGTCATCAGCAAAATTACAATAACAATGGACAGTCCAATGGCTAAAGTTGGCGACAAAATGAGGTTAATGGTTTCAAACAGCTGCGCGGATATATCAGCAGTCACAATAGCACCCTTAGCAACCCCTGAAAGTTCTAGATCAATAGCTGTGGCACCAATAAATGAAAACCATACTAAACAAATTAAAGACGGAATGATCATTGCACCAATTACATACTCTCGAATGGTCCTACCCCGAGACACTCTTGCTAGAAAAAGCCCCACAAAAGGTGCAAAGGCAATCCACCACGCCCAGTAGAAAATTGACCAAGCACTCTGCCAACTTTGTAACGCAGCGGATGGAGCTTCTCCTGTATCAGTCCATACCGTCATAGACATTGCTGGCAAAGCTACAAGATAATCCCAGATGGTATAAAAGAAAGTTTTAAATGCAAATAGAGTGGCGCCAAATAGAATAAAAAATCCTATTAGAAAAACGGATAAGCCCATATTAACATTAGATAACCATTTAATCCCTCGCTGTAAGCCCGACATAGCAGACAAACAAGAAGCACAAATAATCATGATAAGACCTAATAGCTGAGCAAATAGAGTGGGCTTGCCCCCATCTCCTACCAACCAGCTGGCACCACTAATATTAAACAAACCAGACGCAAACTGTGAAACCCCGTAGCCGATAGTGACACTCAAACCCACTATAGTGGCCAGAATAGCGACTATATCCACAATGTGGCCGGCAGTACCTGACATGGAACGACCGAATAGAGGTTGTAAAGCACTACGAATCGTCAGTGGCAGCCCCCTGTTGTAGGACAGATAGCCCAAGGATATCCCAACTATGCCATAACAGGCCCAAGGGGTAAGACCATAATGTAACATCGCCCACTTATAGGCATTACGCACGTTATTTTCATCAAGGCCATCAGTGATACCCTTAATAGTATCGGGGTTGTTCGCAAAGTGAAAAATAGGCTCCGCTGTAGAGTAGGTTAACATACCAATACCTATGCCAGCGCCAAACATCATCGATAACCAAGTAAAGAAGCTAAATTCGGGTTCATCATCAACATTGCCCAGCTTAATTCGAGCGGTGCGTGGCCACAGTCCAAGGGCCAAGCAAACAATAGTGTAAAATGCCGTTACATAGATATACCAGCCACCAAAAACTTGAGTAGACCAGTTCTGACCCTCTAATAAAACCTGCCCTGCTTCTGAGGGTGACAACCCTACCCAGATCACCAAGGCGATGATAAGTAATTTGGGTACCACAGCAACAACAGGGTTAAATCCCTGATAGAAACCCAGTTTGTCAGTTTTTATCTCTACAGAGAGAGAAGATTGACTGCTTTGCGATTGATCCAAAATAGAGGCTCCTCGATTATTTATCGACGTTGTCTTTCAAAACAGTCGTTTTTATTACGACGATCCGCCCATGTGCGATACTTCAAAAGCACGCTTTTTTTATAGATATGCCCAATTAGCATACATCCTAGTGCAGTAGCTAGCACAGAGCAACGAATTATAATAAAAAAGAGCGTTTCACACTTGACTCAACGCCACTGCGAGTGTAACTTCTCGCATCCAAAACAACGGCTGTTTTTTTGCTGTTAAAATCTATGGCTACGTAGCTCAGCTGGTTAGAGCACAGCATTCATAATGCTGGGGTCGGTGGTTCAAGTCCACCCGTAGCTACCATAGCTCTCCTTGTATTTATATAAGCATTCAATCAGTATTGTTTAAGTCCGTGCCTACAGTCTCGGTTAGTGCCATGACTGATATTAATGTCAGAAATGCAGCGGATGCCATATAGACTGACACCCAGAAAACATCAAAGTCAGTCCATAGTTTAACCGCAATTGTGGGCGCGAAAGCACCACCTAAAATAGCCCCAAATTGGTATCCTAGGGTTGCCCCCGAATATCGAACCTCAGTACTAAATAATTCAGTAAAAAATGCCGCCTGAGGGCCATACATCATAGCAAGAAAAATTAATCCCCCCGAGATCGCCAGAACCACTAACCAAAAATTCCCAGTATCAACTAATGGAAAGATTGCAAATGCCCACAGTCCAGACAAAATGGCGCCTAGCATAAAAATTCCCTTTCGCCCATGCCGATCAGAATAAGATGAAAACATAAACTGTACTGGCACCATAATGGCAGAACCAATAAGCACAGCAGCCAACATATCATTGCGTGGCATATTTGCGCTGGTGACCCCATAGGCTAGCAAAAACGCAATAAGAATATAGAAGGTCACCTGGACAGACAGAAAAGCTCCGGATGCAAGAGCGATTGTTTTTGGATAGCGACGTATGGCTTCAAAAATTGGCGACCGCTGAATCGCAACCTCGCCACTTGTTTGATTACTATTACGCTCCGCCTCCAAGGCTTTAAATGCTTGAGTATCTTCAAGGTTGATCTGAATATACATACTGATACCAATAAGCACGGCACTGGCTAAAAACGGAATTCGCCAACCCCAAGTATAAAAGAATTCCTCTGACACTAGAGCGCTGGTTAAAATCAGGGCTAAATTCGCCAAAATAACCCCAATAGGTGCACCTGCTTGAGCAAAAGCTCCATAGTAACCACGCTTATTAGATGGCGCACTTTCAGTCACTAAGAGCATAGCACCACCCCATTGACCGCCAATTGCAAGACCTTGGGCGAAACGCAACAGTGTAAGCAGTATCGGCGCGGCAACGCCAATCATGGCATAAGTCGGTAATAAACCAATTAATGTAGAGGAAATACCCATCAACAACAAAGCCATTACCAAGGTTTTCTTTCGGCCAACACGATCGCCAAAATGACCAAAGATAATACCGCCAATAGGTCGTGCTATAAAGCCTGCAGCAAAGGTCAGTAGCGACAAAATCAGTGCCGTTGCCGGTGCCATTTCACCAAAAAAAGTAGTGGGGAAGATCAACGCAGCGGCAGCACCGTAAAGGAAAAAATCATACCACTCGATGCTTGTTCCTGCTAAGGCGGTGTAAGCCACTTTACGCATATTTGACTGACCCTCAGAGGTCTCGACGTTTTCCTGGCCCATAATAGATAACCCTTGTGAACATTTTTTGTTATTCAATAATAGTATCCTTAATTCATGCAAATTCATAACAATGCAGTAAAAAGGTTAAAACGGTAAATAGAATGCTTTAGAAAATATTAGTCAGCTACAACACGTTTTCAATCATTCCATAACATCGCTTTTATAGCGCTATCCAGATAAACTCTAGATAAATTTTTCGTTTTTCAATGTATGGATTTTTAAATGACAATAAATGATCTGGCAAAACGTTTCTGGCAACAGGGTTATTTATCTATCGATAACATATTTGAAGCTTCGTTAATGGATCACTATCAAGACCTAATACTGCGCAAATTTGATGATAATCCAAGCTATGGTCATAACGCTGAATTTTTAGAGAAATCAAATACCGATGTTATTCCCTGGTTTCCTCAACAGGAAGGCCATAGTGAATTTGACGTCGCTCAGAATGATCCTTTTTTATTGTCCTTGACCGAAGCTATCTTAGGACGTAATTGGTCAAGTCTATATAGTATGGTCATGTACAGTAAAGCTGGATCAAATGGTCAAGCATGGCACCAAGATTGTCCTCCAGAGGATAAATCGCAGTTTAATCTAAATCGTCTGGTGTACACCATGGATGTCAATGAGTACATCGGCGGGCAAGTTGTAGTAGTTCCTGGCAGTCACAAACGTGGCGCTATTAGTGTTGGTGATATAAACGAGTCACTAACAGATGAGATAATTTTAAGTCCTCAAAAAGGATCACTTATTCTTATTCATGGCCATCTTTGGCACCGAGTAACACCGATCATTGGTGATTATAGAGTATCAACGAATTATCGATGTTGTCCTGAAAACACACCGCACTCAATAACCGATACCTGCGTTTATAGAAACATGCGCTACCAGTTTTCTACTAGTCGTGTGATTGAAGATCGCGCTAGATGATAATTTTGCCAGACACCATTAAATCAACACCCATACGCTGGGGAATCATGGGTGCTGGTCGCATCGCTCGGACCTTTGCTAATGATATACAATTCGCAAAAAACGCCTCACTTTATGGAATAGCGTCTAGAGAGCAGTCTAAAGCACAAAGTTTTGCTAAAGATTTTTCAATACCGGCATTCTATAACAGCTATGAAGCCATACTTAAAGATCCTAAGGTAGACGCAGTCTATATAGCCACACCGCACAGTCACCACAAAAATCATGCCATTGCCGCCTTGCGCGCA
>DNBN01000126.1:7506-7630 GCA_003491845.1 Porticoccaceae bacterium
GCCGCCTTGCGCGCAGGCAAGCATGTTCTGTGTGAAAAACCAGTCGTAGTTAATCCTCAGGAGCTAGAAGATGTAATCTCTGTGGCGCAAGAAACCGGCAAATATTTTATGGAGGGTATGTGGA
>DNBN01000126.1:7894-10149 GCA_003491845.1 Porticoccaceae bacterium
ATGGAGGGTATGTGGACCTACTTTATGCCAGTCATTCAAACCGTTAGTCATTGGGTTAGCCAAGGCCGCATTGGCCAACTACATCACGTCAAAGCAGACTTTGGCTTTCCCTTACCCTATAGTTCTGATCTTCGCGAGTACGACAACAAACTCGCCGGAGGTTGCTTATTAGAGATGGGTATTTATCCAATAGCGATGGCATGGCTATTTTTAGGTAAAGATCCTGACCAACAAACAGTCTGGCATCATAAAGCACCAAATGGTGTTGAAGATGATGTAGTGGTTCTTAACGTCTTTGATACCCCATCGGCCACAGCTCAATTAACTACATCCTTCAGATCTAGGCTAAACAATAACCTTACTCTGATTGGTGACCAAGGCACTATTATTGTACAAGATTATTGGGCTGCAAGAGAAGCTAAGCTCTACCGTCATAATCAGTGTATTGACCGCTGTGAGGAGGTGCGAGAACAACAAGGTTTTAATCACCAAATTGAACAGGTAAGCTGTGACATCAAGGCGGGGAAAATCGAATCATCTGTGGTCACTTGGGATGACAGTCGCGCTTTTCAAAGGCACATGAATAAGATAAAAACACAGTTTTAAATGTTGTTGACACCATAGTCTACCAAAGGGATAACGATTTGATGGAACCACGCATCTACTACGCTCTTTACTGCTCGATGATAATATCTTTGGGTGGATTTGTATTCGGTTTTGATGCAGCGGTAATCTCTGGGGTTGTTGGTTTTGTGACCACCGATTTCGACCTTACTCCAATCCAAGCTGGCTTTGTGGTGGCGGCACCCACATTATCTGGCGTATTTGGTACGCTAATAGTGGGTCCGCTTAGCGACGCCTTGGGCCGTAAAAAAGTTCTGTTGATGATTGCTTTGATGTATCTCTTATCGGCCTTCGTCTCCGCATTTTCCTCCTCCTATACTATGCTTGTAATGGCAAGAGCGATGGGCGGCTTAGCCTTTTCATCGCTAATCATTGCGCCCATGTATATTGCTGAAATAGCACCCCCAAAGCTACGCGGTAAATTAGTTTCTATTAATCAGCTAAACATTGTTATTGGTCTGTCAGCAGCCTACTTTGCGAACTACTATATTTTGAATTTAAGTCTATCCGATAACGGCTGGGCCGCCAATTGGGGTATTAATCAACACACCTGGCGATGGATGCTAGGTATTGAGATAGTGCCCGCCCTACTCTTTTTTACTGGCTTGTTTTTTATACCCGACAGTCCTCGCTGGTTAATCACAAAAGATCGCGAATCAGATGCAAGAATCGTGTTGGAGAGATTGCTCCCGGTAGATCAGATAGATAACGAGATATCCTTGATTAAACATAGCTATGATCAGGAAAATGGTGATCTTTGGCGACGCATCCAAGGTATATTTAGCCCTAAAATGCGCCTAGCTCTTACCATCGGTATTATTATTGGAGTGGTTCAGCAAATTACTGGTATCAATGCGATATTCTTTTATGCACCAACCATTTTTGAACAAAGTGGTATTGGTACTGATGCTGCCTTTGCTCAAGCTGTCTTAGTCGGTTTGATCAATGTGGTGTTTACTCTTGTTGCAATTGCTCTTATTGATCGATGGGGTAGACGACCACTTCTGCTTACTGGGTTAACCGGTATTGTCCTTAGCATGGCTCTATGCACTTTTGGCTTTTCTCAAGCAACCTATGAGTTAAAACCTGAGGGTCTTATACAAATTAAAACCATCGAGAATATTGATGCACATATTGATCTAGCCCAACTTAATAACATAGTGGGAGTTGTTTATGAGAGTGACACTGCTTTTAAGCAGAGTCTCACTGGCACTATCGGCAGTAGCGCTGCCCAAAAATTCGAGAGCGACTTTATCAAGGCATCAATTAATATTAATGCGCTATTAATCCTCGTTGGCATACTTGGATTTGTCGCTTCCTTTGCTATGTCATTAGGGCCGGTAATGTGGGCACTATTCTCAGAAATATTCCCCAACCAATTTCGTGCGGTTGCCATATCATTTGTCGGAATGATTAACAGTCTCGTGAGTTTTTTCGTGCAATTATTTTTTCCTATCGAACTCAGTGTTTTCGGAGCAGCATTAACGTTCTTCTCATACTGTATTTTTGCCTTTATAGGACTTGTACTAGTGGCTAAGCTGTTACCGGAGACCAAAGGTAAATCATTGGAAGAAGTAGAACTTATGTTCGCAGGAAAACCAAAGCCATAAACACTAGTTAATTAATATTAG
>DNBN01000267.1:0-1593 GCA_003491845.1 Porticoccaceae bacterium
CTCTCTGGCATCAAACTTTTTTGCACCTCAAGTCCTGCCAATTGATCTTGCTTGAGCATGCGAAGGCTTTTCTCAAGTTCAGCATTGATAATTTCTAATTTTTTACCATCATGGTTAGATTGAACACGTAACTTACGGGTCTGCTCTAATCTTAAAAGGGACTCCTGCAACTCATTCTCTTGGATACCCTGAAGCCAAACGTCTGCAACTCCGGCACGAAATAGATCGATCGCAATGGGTAAATCAGTCTCATTGAGCACACCAACAACCAACGATTCCTCTATGCATGTAGTTAAGGTAGGATCTTCAACAAGGGCTGGCAAAAAAGTCGAGGATAAAGAGAGCACGACAATTGGTAAAGGGTTTTCCTTTGCACGAAAATTAACCTGCTTTAGATTCTTGCACGCTACTGTTTGATACCCGACGTGCTCGAGCATTTCAATAAGACGCTCAATACTAGCGTCACTTTCTCCTACGACAAATACTGAGCCTTCGTTGTCACTCATGAAAAGCCTGACTTCATATCTTTTTGTACGTCGGACGTACTTATATTATTATTTTTTGACGGTAACAAACAATTCACAGAAAACAATGGAGATCTTAATAATCCTCAAGATCATCAAAGTCGTCTTCAATTACCCCGTCACTAATTACATATTCCCTATTTTGTAAGTACACATCTCGTACAAACAAATATTCATCTCCGCTCATCACATCGTCAATACCAAGCAGGTCAGCTCTCAAAGAAATCAAATCCACTCCCTTAACCGCCACTCGGACAGACAGACTATCATTATAATTAAATGGATCTAAAAGACTATCTACATAATTTGAAGGCGCATCACGTAAAGTTGATGGACCGAAGAAAGGTAACATTAAATAAGGGCCCTCTGGCACACCCCAAACAGCAAGTGTCTGACCAAAATCTTCCTTTTCTGCAGGGTATAAGCCAGCTGACTTTGCAATATCTAAAAAACCCGCAAGGCCAAAGGTAGTGTTTATTATAAATCGCCCGCCATTTTGTCCAGCAGCCGACAATTTACCTTGAAGTATATTGTTGGCTAGATTTGGAATTTCATCCAAATTTGAGAAGAAATTCCGTAACCCGACTCGCAGCGGCTTTGGTGCAATACCATCATAAACAACAGCAACTGGCTTTATAAGCAAAGGATCTAAAATATTAAAATTCAACTCATAAAATACTCTGTTAAAGCCTTCAAAAGGATCATTGCTGTCTCCTTCGTTGCTAAAACTCAACGTTGCGGCACTCAGCAGCAACCCGAAAATAATATACCGTGCCATCAATGAATCAACATCCTGTTTAGATTAAGAATACTATCATTATACTTTACCATCTATGAAATAACCTTTTTTCGGTCAAGGATACTACTTAAAAAGAATCTATCTGCATACTTTACAACAAATCTGGCATTTGTCGTCGAATTTGATCGTCAATTTCGCTCCAGCGTTTGTGTAATCGTTTAGTAGACACCGGCTTCCGTGTTTTAAGTTGCTGGGCAAAAAGTGAAACCCTAAATTCTTCGATTAACCAGCGAAATTCTAGCAACGCCTCGTTACCGGCAATCGACAGCA
>DNBN01000267.1:1826-6676 GCA_003491845.1 Porticoccaceae bacterium
ACAGCACATCATTTTTCTTCACTATTTCAGCCAGAGGTTGCAAAAAAGCATTGACTTGAAGTGATTGCTCTTGATCTTTAGACACCTGAATGAGTAACTTGTCCAATCTAAAATCTATAGCTTTTACATAGCGTGCATATTGCTTTGTATCCTCTACCACTGCCTGTGACAGAGTTTTCGATGAAAATAATTGCCTTATCTGCGCAAGTATATCGATACGTGCATGCTCAGCTAGTGTGGGTATCTGCCTAATACGTTGCTGCTGAAGATGCAAAGGTTCTAAAAGCGACTCAATTGCCCGCGCATGTTGCTGAGCAAAGTCAACAACTCTACTGATACCTGCAGAATACTGTGTTTCAAATTGTGCCTGATCTCGTAGCACAAGATTATCAGGGAATATGGCCTGCTTAAAACTAGCCATCACCAAAGCTTCCACAATAATACTCCTAGAGCTCAACCCTGATGCTTTTATTTGTAAATCTTTTCCTCGCAAAAGCTGTTTAGTCAAATATTTAGACTGCTCCTGCCCTTTCAATACAGCCAATCGCAATTGACCACCCAAAGCTACAGATTCTGCGACCAAGGGATCATCCAATACCTCAATGGAAACCGATTGCCGATGATCTCGCAGGGTGGGCCAAGCCTTTATTTTCATATCTCCACGACGCAAGACCACCTCTTTGGGTAATTCACCAAAATTCCACTCGGTAATATCATCAGTTGCCAAAGTATGTTTTGCTGAGCTTGCTAGGCTGCTATTAATTTGTTGCTTAAACTCACGCTGTAACTGGCCCAAACTTCTTGCCATAGCGATATTTTGACTCTTATCATCTTGTAAAATAATATTTATTTTGTACCAAGGGTCAAGACTGTCTAGGTTCCAACTGTTTATGGGAACATCATGCCCACTCAATCTTTTCAGCTGCTCAGAGAGGACCTCTACAAGTGGCCGGTCCTGCGCAAAGACATGTATTAAGATTTTATCGACATAATCAGGCACAGGCACAAAGGCTCGCCGAAGGTTTTTTGGCAGTCCTTTTACAAGAGCTATACATTTATCACGTAGCATACCCGGCACTAACCAATCGAAAAAATAACGAGGTGACTGATGCAGTAGCGCCAGAGGCATAATTACACTGAGTCCATCCTCTGGATGTCCAGGTTCAAAATGATAGCGCAGAGCATATTGGACGTCATCAACAATCAAGTGTGCTGGGAACTGAGCTTGCTCCGTATCAGTGAGGACGCGAAGCAGCAAAGTTTCTTTGTTCATATACAAACAATTTGGATGCCCCTTCTCTACTGTTTTACGCCATTTCTCAAATGCTGACAAATTACATATCGACGATGGCAGTTGCTGTGCATAAAAATCAAAAATGACCGCCTGCTCGGCTAAAAGATCTCTTCGCCGAAACCGATCTTCCAGTGCTTGCAGCTCAGAAACCAAACCCTGATTATGCGCGTAAAAAAGCCCTTTCCCCGTGTAACAATCATCCACCAGAGCCTGCTGTATAAATATTTTTCTCGCCTCAACTGGTGCTATCTTTCCGTATACGACTCGCTTTCCCTCTACAATGGTAAGTCCAAATAGCGTCTGACGCTCCTTTGCCATAACCTGCCCAGACTTTTTATGATAATAAGGTTCACTATGGCTCTTTTTTACCAAGTGTGCGGCAAGGGGCTCCAGCCAATCTGAATCAATTTTTGCAGCATTCAGTGCATACTGCTTGTTGGTTTCCATCAAGGAACCAGACATAAGCCACTTGGGTGGCTTTTTACTTAGACCAGAGCCGGGAAAAACAAAAAACTTTCGATTTCGTGTACCTAAAAACTCCCACTTATCTTCCCTAACACCTACTTGTCCCAATAATCCGGATAACAAAGAACGATGCACTGAATCATAATCAGCGGGGGCTTCATTATCGGATAATTTAAGTGTCCTGCAGGCATTCTGTAGTTGTTGGTGTAAATCTCGCCATTCGCGCATGCGTAGGAAAGACACAAACTGAGATCGACAAAATTTGCTAAATTGGTTGGTGGACAGATCCTTACGCTTACTCTCAAAGTGAAACCACAGATTGAGTAAAGATGAAAAATCTGAATCAGGATCTTGCCATTGTTTGTGGGCCAGATCCGCCGCCTGCTGCTTATCCCCGGGGCGCTCTCTAGGGTCTTGAATACTAAGGCCGCTAGCGATAATAATTAATTCATTCAGACAACCATTTTTGCCTGCCTCAATGATCATTCGACCCAGTCGAGGATCAACCGGTAAGGTCACTAACTTTTTTCCTAAATCTGTCAATTTACCGCTTTTATCAACCGCTTGTAGCTCTTCTAACAAAGCATAACCATCATTAATCAAACGACTGTCTGGTGGGTCTATAAAGGGAAATTGACGAATATCGCCTATGCGCAAATGCAACATTTGGAGAATAACAGACGCTAAATTAGTCCGAACAATTTCTGGGTCAGTAAATTCCGCGCGCGCTTGATAATCTGTAGACTCATACAGCCGATAACAAACGCCGTCACTAACTCGACCGCATCGTCCGGCTCTTTGATTGGCACTCGCTTGGGAAATAGCTTCTATAGGCAGCCGTTGAACTTTGGTTCGGTAGCTATACCGAGAAACTCTTGCACGACCGGTATCAATAACATAGCGAATACCCGGAACTGTCAGAGAGGTCTCCGCAACATTAGTGCTAAGGATTATCCGCCGACCTCTATGTGGCGAAAAAATTTTGCGCTGCTCAGCTAAACTTAGTCTTGCATATAAAGGGACTATTTCAGTATTGGGTAATTGTGCTTTTCGCAACGCTAAGTTGGCCTCACGAATCTCTCGCTCACCACTTAAAAACACCAGGACGTCCCCCTGCTGTTGATTATGATGAATATCCACCAAACAATCCACAATACTCTGATTACGATCCTGATCTAGTATCTCAGGGCCGCTATAAATAATATCTACCGGATAGGTTCTACCTGAAACCTCGACCACAGGTGCATTGTCAAAATGAGATGAAAACTTGTTTATATCAATGGTTGCAGAGGTAATAATTAGTTTTAAATCAGGACGAATCACCAAAAGTTTTTTAAGATAACCCAGCAAGAAATCGATATTTAGACTACGTTCGTGTGCCTCATCGACAATAATAGTGTCGTACTTACTTAAATATCGATCTCGTTGAATTTCCGCAAGCAAGATGCCATCGGTCATTAATTTGATAAAACTTTGTGGCGATGTTTGGTCTGAGAACCGCACCTGATAACCCACGGCATCACCTAAGGTTGAATTCAACTCTTGGGCAATCCTCTCAGCAACGGTGCGGGCTGCAATTCTGCGGGGTTGAGTATGTCCAATTAAACCACAGACGCCTCGCCCAGCCTGAAGACAAATCTTAGGGATTTGTGTGGTTTTTCCTGACCCTGTCTCTCCGGCAATAATAACTACCTGATGTTGCTCTATTAGCGCTTTAATCTCATCAACACGCTCACCAACCGGCAGATCAGGATAGGTGACTTTTGGTAACTTTTTACGTCTAGACCTGACCCACTCTGCTGAGACGCATACCCTTTGACGCCATTTTTCCCAGGCTATAGCTTTAGCTTTCGCGTCTAAATTCGCTATCTTTTTAGTGGCCAAGGGTTTAGATAAATTAAATAAATCTACGCTCGATACCGTTGCAACAAGATTCGACTTCAACAGGTCAATCTGATCTGAACGCTCAGGGAAATTTTTTGGAAGTACGATACTATCAGACGACTGCATACAAGAGCTTACTCGCTCACCTCCTGCCAAATGCAAAAACCACTAGCAGATTTAATATCAGTCAATTTTTTTTCATGATTAACAATTTCGCTATCACTGGCTCTTATGACCCTGAGAGGTTTTCGAGCGGCTGATAATCTCCGAATATTTCTGACTTGACTAATGTCTCCACTTTCTGACCCTGACTGCTGGTTAATATTTAAATTAACCTGGCCACCGGTCATTAACAAATAGACATCTGCAAGTATTTCAGCATCAAGTAGAGCACCGTGAAGGTCTCGCAGGGAATTATCAACACCATAGCGCTTGCATAAGGCATCTAAATTATTTTTTTGCCCAGGATGTTTTTGTCTCGCAACCGCCAGGGTATCTATAATTCGACATTCTGATTCTAAAGCGGGTTGAGTATCATTCAGTTTTCTTAACTCATGGTTAATAAAACCAACATCAAAGGGTGCATTGTGAATAACTAACTCCGCGCCCGCCAAAAACGACAAAAAATCGGAACATATCGCCGAGAATAATGGCTTATCTTCAAGAAACTGATCACTAATACCATGGACCTCCATGGCGCCTTCGTCGACTTTTCTTTCCGGATTTATGTATTGATGGTAGTGGCGTCCTGTCAACTTCCTGTTCACCATCTCAACACAGCCTATCTCAATGATTCGATGATCTTGAGAGGTCTCTAAACCGGTAGTCTCTGTATCTAAAACGATCTGTCTCATATTGTTCGCGTCTGCGTGATTAAAACTCAAATATAGCTACTCGCTATAATTCGTCAATGCCCTGATTGGCAAGATCATCAGCTATCTCGTTCTCTCGGTGTCCACTATGCCCCTTCACCCAGCGCCAGTCTATATTATGCTGACCAATCAATTCATCAAGTTTTTGCCATAGATCGACATTTTTCACAGGCTTTTTGCCGGCAGTCTTCCAGCCCCGCTTCTTCCAGCCCGGCAACCATTCTTGAATACCCTTAAGCACATAGGTGGAATCAGATGTTAGCTGTATGTTACAAGGCCGATTTAACGCGGCCAAAGCTTCAATAACAGCAGTGAGCTCCATACGATTATTAGTC
>DNBN01000267.1:6918-20216 GCA_003491845.1 Porticoccaceae bacterium
AGCAGTGAGTTCCATACGATTATTAGTCGTCTCAGGCTCACCCCCAAATAGCCTTTTTTCTTCGTGACCAAAACGCAATAAGGCCCCCCAACCGCCTGGACCAGGATTACCTCGACATGCACCATCGGTAAAAATTTCTATATCACTCATGTTATAACTCTGTTGTTGATCGTGCTAATTGCGACACTGTTAACTGTTGTTGGTAATGGTTCTACAGTCTTTTTTACCGATGAAACCATTCTTGGCCGTGAAACAGATGTCCATTTACGGGAGGATTTATTGACACCCTGACGTACTCTTTTAACAGCATGTATCATATAAAAATTACCACAAGGAATACCAACTCGCTGAAAACCTTTGTCAAAATATTTCATCAATCGACTAAATCTATTCGGCACGATTGAAAACTCTTGTGCTCTTGAGTAGACCGCCGGTAAATGATAAGCACCATGATGAACTCTATCCACCTCAAAATTGAGCAACGCAAGCCAGTCAATCAAACGGCCACAACGCAAGGAGTGAAATCGGTATTGAACACGATCAGTCAACAACTGTAACGGCCATCTTGATAATCCCATCGGCCCAAATGGATTCAATACACAAATAATCAAATGCCCGCCTGGGGAAATGACTCGACAGATGTCAGCAAGCACCATCTGAGGAGAACATGAGAATTCCAAGACATGTTGAAGCAAGGCAATATCAACCACCTCAGAGGGCAGTGGTAAATCAGACAGATCAGCAACAAATGAAGACATAGGACAGCCCTCTGCGTGATAACTCTGCACAGTAAACCCATGAATTTGCGAGAAATTAGAGACCGATAATTGACCATCCGAAATTCCTGCGTGCATAAAACGATAGCCGGGAAGACTGGTATAATGGCTATCAATAATTGTATTTTCTCTAGTAATTAAATATTCGGCGAAATCGGACGTAGACCAGCGCGCTAACCTGTGAGCAGTTTCACTTAAATTTTTAACTAAAAATTTATTGCGCACTTATTAAAATCTCTTGAGCGTAAAAGTAATAGCAGTTGCTATCTAATTGGGTAGCACATTATGGCGGTTAGATGGCAAAAACACCACTGCCAGTAAACCTTAATGCGCACTTTCTCTAGACACTAAAAACTCAATTAATCAGGATTGTAGTAAAGGGTTTTTTATATACGCTAAGTATGAAAAAACATGGCTTTAACAGTAACACTCTAATATAAATTTAGTTACAATTGGGCTACAACAACATCGGTATCTTCGTGTTAAAAATTGCCAAAATCGCCCCAATAAGCACTCCTCTAATTTTTCTGTTAAGTGCTTCCTCATGCCAACTGGCACACATTTCACCTAGTGAGGACGTCTTACATAAATCCTCTAATCATACTGATGAAATATCCAATATTTTACCGCTACAAAATAATCAAACAACAGTATCAACTACTAATGGCCAAGAGCAACTAGAGCCGACAATTTCTGAACCGGCAGCAACATCCTCCGACCTTTGGGATAGAATTCGAGCCGGCTATCAATTAGACCTTGAGAATCTTCCCAGTTCCGTTACGAAACAGCGTCAGTGGTATATTGACCATCCACAGCATTTGGAAATTGTCCTGAACCGAGCAAGACCATTTATTCATTACGTGACAGAACGCTTGGAGCATGCAGGGCTACCACTAGAATTAGCTCTACTGCCAATTGTTGAAAGCACCTATGATCCGTTTGCTTACAGCGCCAGTCATGCTGCAGGACTTTGGCAATTTATTCCCTCTACCGCTCATCAGTATGGTTTAGAGCGTAATCGTTGGTATGATGGCCGCCGAGATCTTGTCGCATCCACCCAAGCAGCCATTGATTTTCTAACTTATTTAAACCAACGATTTAAAGGTAATTGGTGGCATGCCCTAGCCGCTTATAATTCTGGTGAAGGATCTGTAGGCAAAGCTATACGCAACAATAAAAAAAATGGGCGATCTACAGAATTTTGGGCATTAAAACTACCAAAAGAAACACGTAATTATGTGCCTCAATTAATAGCATTAGCCTCCATTATTAAAGAACCAGGTAGGTTTTCCATCACTTTACCGGTTATGGAAGATAAGCCTATTTTTGACATCATCCAGGTGAACAATCAGATTTCATTGACTACCGTAATGGATATCACCGACACTGATGAATGGACATTCAGTCAACTTAACGCAGCATATCGCCGGTCAATAACGCCACCTGAAGGTACGTATTCACTTCTCATACCTATTGAAAAATCGACTTCTCTTACAGACTATTTAGCCTCAACAGACCATAAGTATTGGACCCCATATACAGAATACGCCGTAAGTAGTGGCGATACATTATCAGATATAGCAGTGCTGTTTGAGACTCAAACTCGGATTATTAAAAAAGCTAATAGGCTCACCAGTGATCGACTTAAAATCGGACAGACGCTGCTGATCCCTCAGGACAATAGCGATATCATAATAGGATCATCTCGACTTACTCGCTTCCATACGTTAAAGCATACCGTGCGTCCAGGAGACACGCTCTCTGAGATTGCTCAGCACTATGGTACTTCGATTAAAAATCTTCGACGACAAAACAGCATTAAAGGCGATATAGTAAAAATTGGTGCTGTCTTAGAAATACAAACTAAAGCGAAAGCATCCTCGGTGATTGGGCTTAGAAAGTTCTCCTACAAAGTAAGACGTGGAGATTCCTTGTACCTTATTGCTAAACGCTTTTCCCTATCCATTGTTGATATCACCAAGTGGAATAACCTCAATAGTGAAAAATATTTACAACCAGGACAAAAACTGACGTTATTTATTGATCGTAAGATCATTTAGTTCCCATTGGACAATAAAAAAGGGCAGTAAACTGCCCTTTTTTTGTATCAAAGAGAAGAACTACTGGATAATTTTTGTATCATTTCTTACCAATTTCTCATAGCTTTCCACATCTCTGCCACCATTCATTGAAAGCAGAGCGTCAACAATACTTTCTTTCTCAAGGTCACCTGTAGCTTTAATATCACCAGGGGTAACCGCAGTTAAGGCAGCAACAACATAGTCGCCACTATTAGTGTAAAAACCTTCAACCACTGCATTAGCGTCTGGTGAAGCCATAGCAAATAATCGATCTCTAATGTCTGCGTTAACACTGGTATCTCGACGATCAACACTCTTACCTATCTGCCACTGTAGATCATTACTTTTAGCAACTTCCTCAACCGACGTACCACTCTGCACAAGGGTACGTAACTCTGACCCCCGACGCTGAAGTTCATCTTCAGCCAACTGTCTTGTCAAACTGTCAACAACCGATTCACGTACCTCTGTTAATTCTTTTTGTCGGTCTTCAATATAGTCATTAAGTTTTACCACTACATATCTATCATTACCTAAATCAAGAACCTCGCTTGCATAGCCATCAGTTAACACCTCAGTGCTGAACGCGGCGGTAATTACTTTATTTTCAGCAGTAACTCCCTGCCCACCAGTCTCAGAAAATGCAGAAGATGTCTTAAGAGTAAGACCTACATCCTCAGCCACATTGGCCAGTGAATCAGCATTAAAGCTAAGTTCCTTGAGAAGTTCAAGCTTGGCCACCAACTGATCAGTGGTTGCCTCTGCCATGAGTTCACGCTCAATTCTTGATGTTTCATCTGCTAAAATAAAGTCCTGCTGCTGTACGTCCAAAAGTTTTATAAAATGGATACCTGCATCGGTAGTCACTGGCTGTGAAACTTCGTTTAGCGCAAGGCGCTTTAATGCTGATTCAAATGCTTCAGGAAAGGTATTGCCAGACGTAAATCCCAAGTCACCACCTACATCAGCAGAACCAAAATCTGTCGAATACTGACTTGCAAGATCAGCAAAAGCCTCTCCTGAAGTTATTTTTCCTTGAATCTCCCGAATAAGCTCATCGCTTGGGTCTTCAAGAAGAATGTGAGCCGCCTGACGTGACTCAGACAGATCTAACGTGTCACGCTCCTCTTCAAAACGCGCCTTGACAAGCTCACTATTGACAAGATCAGGATCAGCAAGTTCATCTGGATTCAATTCAATATAGTCAATAACCACCTGAGCCTCGGTTCGATACGTCGTAACATTCTCAGAATAATAATTTTGGATCTGCTCATCAGACACAACAACCTCTTCAGTTATAGGTCCAATCGGCAAAGTTAAATAGTAGTAGTCTCTTTGTTCCCCAGTAATTTCAACCATTGCATTTAATTCAAGTTCAGTAACAAAAGCGGTATCAGTAATACCCGCAACAAGCTGCTGTATAAGCAATTCATTTTCAACTGTAGACTTAAAACCGGCGCTAGTATAACCCTGCTGCTGTAACATAAACCGATAGCTGTCTTGGTCAAAGCGCCCATCTATCTGAAACCCTTCTATGTTAAGAATCTCTTGTGTAACTGACGTTTGCGGTATTGCTAGCTTCTGAGAATCGGAGGACTGAACTAGAATTTGACGGCTTATCAGTTGCTCGATGGCACTTGGCCTAATCATCTCATCAGTGATCAGGGTTGCATCTAAACCTTCGTTTTCACTGATGATGCGGCTTCGCTGATTATTAATCGCCCTAATCACATCTATCTCAGGAATTTCTACTTTCCCAACAACCGCTGCTGTATCAGTCAAATTACCGGTTAAGAAAAGAGTACCTGTACCTGAAAACGCAAAAATAAAGCCAATTACGACCACAATCCCCAACGCTAAATTGCGCATATTTGTTCTAAAACTATCTAACATACTGTCTATCCTGATATTAAAAAAGGCGCATCAATGATGCGCCTCAGAAGCCTGAATATTTCAAAAAATCACCAGGCAAATATCAATTTACCGCGTCTTTCAATGCTTTTCCAGCCTTGAAGCTAGGCACGTTTGCAGCTGCAATTTGAATCTCAGCACCCGTCTGTGGATTTCTACCTGCGCGAGCAGCTCTGTGCTTAACAGAATAAGTGCCAAATCCTACCAAGGATACTTGATCTCCATTTTTTAAAGCACCAGTAATTGCATCAATTGCTGAATCTAATGCTCGTCCGGCAGACGCCTTAGAAATGTCTGCGCCAGCAGCGATAGAATCGATTAATTCAGATTTATTCACGGTATTCCCCTTATTATTGGAAGTAACATTTGTTACAAAAAAGACGTACTTCCATTGGGAAGTAGCATCAGCGATTTCAACAGCTCATCTGCTACACTCTTTATACCAATAGCAAGCGCGTTGGGTCAAGTAGCTTCTACAAAATATAGTCAAATAGTTCAAACCTAGTGGGTACTTGGCCTCTCATTGAGTTCAGCCGCACTTTTAGGCGCGCTACTTTTCAAAAATTCAGATTCACTCAGTGCCTCAGGTTTTGTCTCAAGAGCGATATCTAGTACCTCATCAATCCACTTTACAGGACAAATATTAAGATCTGCTTTAATATTATCCGGAATCTCTTTAAGATCACTTGCATTGTCATTCGGTATAATTACCGTGGTAATGCCGCCCCGGTGCGCTGCCAATAATTTTTCTTTTAAACCGCCAATTTTTAATACCTGACCTCGAAGCGTTATCTCTCCGGTCATAGCAACATCTGCTTTTACCGCAATACCAGATAACACAGAGACAAGTGCAGTGCACATACCGACCCCTGCAGATGGACCGTCCTTGGGAGTCGCCCCCTCAGGAACATGAATATGCAGGTCATTTTGCTGATAGAAATCACGCCGAATACCCAATGTTTTGGCTCCGCTTCGTACTACGGTGAGCGCGGCCTGAATAGATTCCTGCATAACATCACCTAGGGAGCCAGTTTTTATAACTTTTCCGGTCCCTGGTATAGCAGAGGTTTCAATCGTTAACAATTCACCTCCGACTTGAGTCCACGCTAGGCCAGTAACCTGCCCTATCTGACTTTCAGCCTCAGCTCGACCATAGTCAAACCGTCGCACTCCTAGCATTTCTTCTAATTCTTCAGATCCTACATGCTCTGCAACAGACTTGCCGGCTCGGACGTGCTTAGTTACCGTCTTTCGGCATATCTTCGCCACATCACGCTCTAATCCCCGCACCCCAGCTTCTTTTGTATAGTATCGAATTGTGTCTTTTAAAGCATCCTCACCAATTTCTAGTTCTGAATTTTTCAAACCATTTGCTTTTAACTGTTTAGGAACCAGATATTTTTGAGCGATCTTAATCTTTTCATCTTCGGTGTATCCTGGAATTCTAATAACTTCCATTCGATCCAAGAGAGGGCCTGGAATATTCATAGAATTTGCAGTACAAATAAACATTACATCAGAAAGGTCGTAGTCAACTTCCAGATAATGATCATTAAACGTGTGATTTTGCTCAGGGTCTAATACCTCTAGCAAAGCAGACGCTGGGTCACCACGTTGATCCATACCCATCTTGTCTATCTCATCCAACAAAAACAATGGATTTTTAACGCCGACTTTTGACAGCTTTTGAACAAGTTTTCCAGGCAAGGATCCTATGTAAGTTCTGCGATGGCCTCTTATTTCAGCCTCATCACGGACCCCACCTAGGCTCATCCTTACAAACTTTCTTCCCGTAGAGCGAGCTATAGACTCTCCCAGAGACGTTTTACCAACCCCAGGCGGGCCAACAAGACATAGAACGGGTCCTTTTAAATTTTTAACCCGCTTTTGTACCGCTAAAAACTCCAATATGCGCTCTTTTACCTCTTCCAACCCATGATGATCTTGATTCAAGGTTTCCTCTGCAAGCGCAAGATTATGCTTTACCCTCGTGCGCTTCTTCCATGGAACACTGATCATCCAGTCAATATAATTTCTCAAAACAGAGGCTTCTGCTGACATAGGAGACATCATTTTTAACTTATTGAGTTCTGCAGTGGCTTTCTCTAATGCAGCTTTGGGCATACCGGCTAGCTGAATTTTCTTTTCAAGTTGATCAAGTTCAGAGACACCTTCATCCATGTCGCCCAATTCTTTCTGGATAGCCTTCATCTGTTCGTTGAGATAATATTCCCGTTGACTTTTTTCCATTTGTTTTTTAACCCGACCACGGATTCGCTGCTCGACCTGGAACAAATCAATTTCTGACTCCATAGCCGTCATCAAATGTTCATAACGCGCAGTTAAATCAGCTATTTCTAGAACATCTTGTTTCTGCTCTAGGGAAAGGGTCATATGGCTCGCTATAGTATCAGCTAATCTATTACCATCCTCAATACCACTTACTGTTGCTATCACTTCAGACGGGATTTTCTTACTCAAATTAACATACTGCTCAAATAAACTAATGGTTGAGCGCATTAACGCATCAGACTCATCCACTTGTGGGTCTTCGCTCTCTAATACTTTAAGCGATGCCCGCATAAATGACTGATCTTCAAATCCATCCAACAACTCAACCCTGTTAAGTCCTTCTACTAATACTTTTAAAGTACCATCTGGCAGCTTAAGCATCTGTAAGATAGTCGCAAATGTGCCTACCTTATAAATATCATCCAACAAGGGATCATCTTCTGAGGGATTCTTTTGCGCCACCAGAATAATCTGTTTGTCGTTCTCCATTGCATGTTCAAGGGCCAAAATTGATTTTTCACGGCCAACAAACAACGGAACCACCATGTGGGGGTACACAACCACATCACGCAAGGGTAACAGGGGGTAATTTGAGGTATTATTCTCAGCGCTAATCGAAACCATGTATAACCTCTATCAATTATTGAAAGCTGTCCCGCAATTAGGACACTTGTTTTAAGTATATTGGGACTAAAACAAAAATATCAACACTTTTAGGTGAAGACTGCAAAAAGTGATGTAACTCACCAGGTAAAAAAAAAGGCGGCTTACGCCGCCTTTTTATCAACCCTCGTCTGAGGCTAGTTTCTTTTGTTCAGATTGCTCGTAGACAAGCATAGGTTCATTCTCGCCACTAATCACTGCTCGGTCCACCACCACCTTAATCACATTGGGTTCCGATGGAATCTTGTACATAGTATCTAATAGCATTGTCTCAATAATAGAACGTAAACCACGAGCACCTGTTTTCCGTTCGACCGCCTTTTCAGCAATGGCGTCTAATGCGTCACTACGAATATCTAGCTCAACATTCTCCATTTCAAATAGCGCCTGATACTGTTTAACCAACGCATTTTTTGGCTCGACCAAAATATTGACTAAAGCCGCTCTGTCCAACTCTTGGAGAGTAGCTACAACAGGCAACCGACCGATGAACTCTGGAATGAGACCATATCCAATCAAATCACTTGGTTCTACATCCAGCAAAGTTTCACCAATGGATTTCTGAGAATCTTTACTAGAGACCTGTGCTCCAAAGCCAATACCACCCTTCTCAGATCGATCGCGGATCACTTTTTCAAGCCCAGAAAACGCACCGCCACAAACGAACAGGATATTAGAGGTATCAACCTGAAGAAACTCTTGCTGCGGATGTTTTCGCCCACCCTGAGGCGGCACAGATGCTACTGTGCCTTCTATGAGTTTGAGTAATGCTTGCTGAACGCCTTCCCCAGAAACATCTCGCGTAATGGACGGATTGTCAGACTTCCTAGAAATTTTGTCGATCTCATCAATATAAACAATGCCTCTCTGCGCCTTATCAACATCATAATCACATTTTTGCAGAAGCTTCTGAATAATATTCTCTACATCTTCACCTACATATCCCGCTTCAGTTAGGGTTGTAGCATCGGCAATGGTGAAGGGTACATCAAGCAACCTTGCAAGGGTTTCAGCAAGTAAGGTCTTCCCGCTGCCAGTCGGGCCAATAAGCAAAATGTTACTCTTACCCAGCTCAACATCAACCTTATTTGCGCCAGACTGTTCACTGACCTGCAATCTTTTGTAGTGGTTATATACAGCGACCGAAAGAATGCGCTTTGCTCGCTCCTGACCCACGACATACTCATCAAGAATAGTTTTTATTTCCGTCGGTACAGGAAGTTTTTCAGAGCTTGACTCAGTTTCGGTAGCTTGGGTTTCTTCTGAGATGATGTCATTACATAAATCAACACACTCATCACAAATATAGACCGAGGGACCAGCAATAAGTCGACGGACTTCATTTTGATTTTTGCCACAAAAAGAACAGAATAAAAGCTTACCTCCGTCCCCTAAATTATTACTATCGCTCATTACACACTCCTTATAATGATCCTACTATTGCCAGATCATAACCCAAATTCAGTAAAAATCTAACCACTCTAAGATCTTTTATCTATCACTTGGTCTATGAGACCGTAATCTTTGGATTCTTCAGCACTCATAAAATTGTCGCGCTCAGTATCTTCAGTTACTTTATCGACATCTTGACCAGTATGATGAGCCATAATAGTGTTTAAACGCTTTTTAATTTTGAGAATTTCTTGGGACTGGATATGAATGTCGGTAGCCTGGCCCTGAGCACCACCACTTGGCTGATGTATCATCGTCCTAGCATTAGGTAGGCAAAAGCGTTTACCCTCTGCGCCAGCAGCCAGTAAGAATGCCCCCATTGAAGCCGCTTGACCAATACACATTGTGCTGACGTCTGGCTTTATAAATTGCATGGTATCGTAGATGGATAGCCCTGCAGTCACTGAACCACCCGGCGAATTAATATACAAGTGTATGTCTTTGTCCGGATTTTCAGATTCCAAAAACAACATCTGAGCTACAATTAGGTTAGCCATATGATCTTCGACTTGCCCGACCATAAAAATAACCCGCTCTTTGAGTAAGCGAGAATAGATGTCATAGGAGCGTTCGCCTCTAGAGGTCTGCTCTACAACCATGGGAATGAGGCCAATTGCCTCAACTTCTAGCCCGCCCTGATTTGCTTGCTGATTATTCATCTTTGCCTCGCTCGTTTCAATGAAGTATAACTCACCAAAAAGTATACGCTGGCTTTTGGCAAGCTGGATCTCGGTGCCCAGACAAATACTCCTGAGCGATTAAGGTTTCTATAACGCTTCCGAACCCGGTTCCGCATCAGGCTTAATAGCGTCCTCATATGAAAGGCTCTGCTCTTTCACTTTTGCCTTAGATAAAACAAGCTCGGTAACCTGATCTTCCAAGACTACAGCTTCCACAGAACTCAAAAGCTCAGGTTTACTGTAATAATAGTCGATAACTTCTTGTGGCTGCTCATAGGTAGCAGCCAACTCATCAACTCTAGCTCTTACCTGGTCTTCATCCGGAACTAGGGCTTCCGCTTTAACAATTTCAGAAACAATCACGCCCAAGGCGGCGCGCCGCTCAGCTTTCTCTTTGAACATTTCATCAGGCAGCATACTTAGGTCTATTTGCTGTCCGCCACCGAACTGCTGAATCATCTGTTGTTTAAGCTGAGTAATTTCATTGGCAACCAGGGCAGTTGGTAACTCTACCGTGTTTAAATCAAATAATTGATTCATTACACGGTTTTTTACTTTTGTTCGCACTGCATTGCGGAGCTCTCGCTCCATATTAGCGGTAACTTCCTCTCGAAATTTCTCTTCGCCGCCTTCCTCAACACCAAATAATTTAAAGAACTCATCGTCCATTTTAGGAAGTTTTTTACCTGCAACAGAATTAACGGTGACAGCAAACTCTACAGCAGCACCCTTGAGTTCCTCTGCTTGGTAATCATCAGGAAAGGTTAGATTCAAAACAGTCTCTTCGCCAGCAGACAATCCTTCCAAACCCTTTTCAAATCCGGGAATCATTGAATTTGAGCCAAGTACTAGATCTTGAGCCTCAGCCTTCCCGCCGTCAAATTCTTCGCCATCTTTTGTTCCCACATAGTCAATGTTGACCTGATCACCTTTCTTAGATTTTTTCTTTGAAACCTTAAAGCTAGCTTGCTGATCACGAAGATTATCAATCATCGTTTTAACATCGCTATCGGTAACATCAGAAACAGGTCGATCAATTTTCACTTTTGATAAAGGCTGCAATGCAACTTCAGGAAACACCTCAAAAACTGCCAAGAAAGACACATCTTGACCTTCTTTATCTACCAATTCATTAATCTGAGGTTGACCCACAGGTTTCAGATCTTCCTGTTGTATGGCTTCATAAAAACTTGAGTTGACAATTTCACCAACAACTTCTTGTCTTACGCCTTTCCCATAATGCTGTTTAACAACCTTGAGCGGCACTTTACCCTTTCGAAAACCTTTTATCGAAACAGTTTTGGTCGCTTTTTGGAGTCGGCTGATAACTTCCTGATCAATTCTTTCGGCAGGCACACTAACCTTTAGCTGACGCTCTAGACCTGTGCTTGACTCGATAGACACCTGCATGGGATTTCCTCATGGCAAAACGTTTTAATTTGGTGCGAAAGGAGAGACTCGAACTCTCACGGGTTGCCCCACTGGAACCTAAATCCAGCGCGTCTACCAATTCCGCCACTCTCGCATAGAGATACTCTTAAAGGGCTGCTTTTCACATTGCCGATAGCGGATGGTAAGCCCGCTCCCCTTAAGAGGGCGAGGATTTTGCCACAGCACCCATTAATCAGCAACTAGTTGTGACGTAAATAATCGCTTTAAATGAGAATATTTCGTTGTTTGAACACTTATGACCGAAAACAAAGCACCTAAATTGACTATCACATCCAAATCACACGTTCACTGACCTGTTTAAATAAACACTTTTAAGGGGTGATAACTCGATGTAGACTAATTTAGTGTAGAAGCAAATATTTTTCCTACCGGGGCCTTTAGAATGCACAATAATGATTTTTCCAAACTAAAAACATTAACAGTTACTATTGATAGCAATCAAATTGCCGAAATAAAACTCAATAGACCTCTTTCGTTTAATGCTATGAATAGCGATTTTTGGCTCGAATTACCTGCTGTTATTGAAGAATTGGACAGCCAAGGCAACGTAAGGGTTATTATCCTATGCGCAGAAGGAAAACACTTTACCGCTGGCATGGATCTTGACGTCTTTACGAATATGGACAATGACTCCCAGCTAGAGGCTGCCCGCGCAGCAGAGCAGCAGCGACGCTGGATTCTGAGTTTACAGGATACTTTTAGCGCTCTTGAGCGAGCTAGAGTACCTACTATTTCAGCAATCCATGGTGCCTGCATTGGCGGCGGCGTTGACATGATTTGTGCAACTGACATTCGGCTTTGCACCGAAAACGCTTTTTTTAATATTAAAGAAACTGAATTAGGTATCACCGCGGATGTAGGTACGTTGCAGAGAATCCTGCATGTAATGCCATCAGGCTTGGCGCGAGAATTAGCCTATACCAGCCGAAATCTAAGCGCATCCGAAGCAATGCAATGCGGTTTTGTTAACAATATTTATGAGTCCCAACAAGCACTTATTGCCGCTGCTTACGCTTTGGCTAAAGATATAGCTAAACATAGCCCGATGGCCGTCAATGGTGTTAAACAAATGCTCAACTATAGTCGTGATCACAGCGTTTCTGACAGTCTTGATTATATGGCAACCTGGCAAGCTGGGATGCTGCAGAGCGCCGACACACAGGAAGCCATGATTGCTAGCAAAGAAAAGCGTCAGGCAACGTTTGATAATTTGACGCCATTATTTTCAGCCGACAGTGACTAATCCATGTAACTAGCTTAAAAACAAGTCTGTATGGTTTCGTTGTAGGTAAAAATAGCAGCGATGTACTTTAAACTTTCGTCAAATCAGTCATAACAGTTATAAACTCCTTGCAACGAAGACCTATTGAAATCATTATTGCGCTCTTGAACCCAAACTAGCCAACGTAAATTCAATATGAGCGCAGACCACGACACAAAGAACAACTCATCGAATATAGATACCAATGCGCTTCGCAATGCGCTTGGAAGTTTTGCAACGGGCATAACAGTTGTTACAGCGGTTGGTACTGGTGGGCAGTCAGTCGGAATGACGGTGAATAGCTTCAATTCTGTATCTTTAAATCCACCCTTAGTCCTATGGAGTATCGATAGAAACTCAAATTGCTTTAACGACTTCATTAACGCTAATGCTTATGCTGTGCATGTGCTTAGCCAGGATCAGCAAAACATTTCAAATACATTTGCCAGTAGCGGTGCTGACAAATTTGCCGACTTATCCTGTACTACAGGTTTGTCTGGGGTGCCAATTCTTCCAAAATATAGTGCGTGCTTCGAATGTGTAACTGAGCAGCAGTACGATGGCGGTGATCACGTTATTTTAGTCGGCAGAGTAATGAAATTCACTGATAGTGGGTCACTTCCACTAATTTTTTACCGCGGTAACTACAAAAAACTGTAAATCGTGCAATCAGTTTAGTATCTAGCACTAAAATATCAGCTTCTATTAAAGCAAACTACTTTTGACTGGG
>DNBN01000161.1 GCA_003491845.1 Porticoccaceae bacterium
TAAGATTTTGAGTTTAAACACTTTATTTATTTAAATTATATTAAGCTCGTTTGTTTAAGAGCACTGGTCGTTCCACTCAATTCACGCAGAACGCTACTCGGCCAAGAAGAAGCGTTAGAAGTAACATAATAAAACTTAACAAAGTTTGCATGGTGATGATCGCAGCCATTAGGGGCTGGTCGCCCTGCATTTTTTTTTGAGCGTGTAGTTGCCACGTCTGTTGGTAGCGCCTCAAAGTTAAGGGCAACCTGAATAAGTAGAGGATCAGCATTAAGGGCAAGCGCGGTGAAAACATCTGCAAACGGATTGATCAAAAACTTGCCAACCATTGAAAATCTGATGATCTTTCTTGATCCCCAGAGGCTGCGAAGTTTAAGATTAGCCTCTGGGGACCATATTTTATATAATATCAATGGCTTAAAATTTTAGTATAAAAGTTATACGTGTGTATTTCAAAAACATACTTTTTTGCGTGTTTGTTGTTCTCGAATCCTGGCTCAAACACTGTGTCTAGACCTTATTAGAAGAACACAGTTGTAAAACTTAAAATACATGCCAAGCAATGATAGCGAGATCCACAGGTACACCAAAAACTAACATTAAAGTTGCTAGTTTACTGGGCATGTTTAATGTTATTTATTATATAAAATGCAGTGCTAAGGATTCGATATGTCAGGCCACATCAACCAAAATGTCCAACTTCCTAACGCTATCAAGAAGCCATCCGCATGGTTGGGTGCCGACATGTCACGCAACCCGGATGCGTGGCTTTATCAGCTTACTGCGGACGATGTGGGTGATCTTGAGGCCTCAGCGTCCCATTTTCAGAGTCTTGGAATTGATGTTGGTGAGATCAGCAAAAAGACTTTCCCTTTGACCACCTTCGGTGAGCATATTGCAGAACTCAAGCAAACTTTGCTTTCAGGTGTCGGGCTTGAGGTCTTGCGCGGTTTGCCAATCAAAAAATATTCGGAAGCATTCGCTGCCACGATCTTTTGCGGCATTGGTGCCCATATCGGTAGTGCGCGATCACAAAACGCGGATGGGCATATCTTAGGACACGTGCGTGACATTGGTGCTGATGCGAACGATCCCAATAGTCGCATTTACCAGACCTGCGAACGTCAAACATTTCACACTGATAGCGCAGATGTTGTTGGTTTGCTGTGCATCCGTGAAGCGAGAGAAGGAGGAAAATCACTACTGGTGAGTGCGGAAACGATCTATAATAGGATGAAGCAAGAACGCCCGGATCTGCTGGAAAAACTCTTTGACCCGATTGCAACGGACCGACGTGGTGAGATTCCAAATGGAGCCAAGCCTTACATGGAGATCCCAGTGCTAAGTTGGCATGAGGGCTATCTGACTGTTTTTTACCAACGTCAATATATAAATAGCGCCCAACGGTTTGAAGGCGCCATGAAACTGTCTCCAGAGCATGTTGAAGCGTTGGACATGTTCGACGCCTTGGCGAATAATCCCGAACTTTGTTTTGGCATGCAGTTGCAGCCAGGGGATATGCAGTTTGTTTACAACCACTCTCAGCTGCACGACCGCACTGGGTTCCTTGACTGGCCCGACCCAAGCCAACGACGTCACTTGATGCGCTTGTGGCTGTCGATTGAAGGAGATCGCCCCTTGCCTGAATCCTTCAAGGAACGCTATGGCACAATTGAAGTTGGGAACCGAGGTGGTATCATCACGAAACATACTAAACTACATGCGCCAATTGACTGAGGAAGATAGGCATAACAATGAGCAAAAATCCATTTCAGATTTATTCTGGCAAGCCAACAACAGTGGACGGCATTTATAGCCAAGCTGAAGTTGGTCTAGCAAATCGAAATAGTGGAAATTTGTTGGAGACTTTGGCCTTAGATATCACCCCCACGGGATGTCATTATCTGCTCAATCACTTTGACGTTCCATTGTTGGATTCAAAGGTACATAAATTAGAATTTTCAGGTTCATTTGAAACGCCGTTTGAGATGCTGATGGCAGAAATTATGGCTTTGCCTGCGATAACAATACCCGTAACTATGGAGTGCGCTGGTAATGGTCGCGCCGGTGTTTCACCGCGATCCCATTCTATGCCTTGGATGTATGAAGCTGTTGGCACATCCGAATGGACAGGAACGAACCTTGCACCTTTAATTGAAAGAGCTTGCCCTAAAAATGGTGTTGTCGAGATATCGTTCACTGGTGCGGACTACGGTTATGACATGGGCGAGCCACACTTCTTTGGACGCAGTCTAACACTCGCTCAAATCAACGAACTGGATGTTTTGCTAGTTTATGCCATGAACGGCGCACCTCTGCTCCCTCAACATGGTGCTCCTTTGCGGATCATTGTTCCTGGTTGGTATGGCATGGCTAGCGTTAAGTGGCTTACAAATATCACAGCATTAACTGAGCCATATGATGGATATCAACAAGTTAAGACCTATCGTTTTAAGTTGCATAAAGATGATCCAGGCATCCCCATTCAAACTATACGTGTTAAATCTCTTATGATTCCACCTGGGGTTCCCGATTGGTCTACACGCAAACGTTTCGTATCAGCTGGTGTGGTTGATTTGGTCGGAAGGGCATGGTCAGGCGACGGCGTTCCAATTGTTGAAGTCGAAGTTGAGGTTGCTGGTGAATGGAGAAAGGCAAAGCTTTCGGAAAAAAAAGATCGCTATGCGTGGCAAAAGTGGACATTCTCCTGGCAAGCTGAACCGGGGGAATATATTTTGAGATGTCGTGCTAGCGATATGAATGGCAATATCCAACCACTTGATCCGCCTTGGGATCAGGCTGGTTTTGCAAATAATGCTGCCCAACGCGTACACGTGTTTGTCCAGAAATAATAAAATTTTTTGTTATACTTGGCCCTAATCTATAAATCTCTCGGTTTATTGCTTGTTGAGGCATTATCAGACAAACTTTACGTCCCATTGGTTGGTTCTTAATTTTTATGAATGACAACACAAAACCCATTTAAGTACTTCAAAACGTCTGCCAAAATCATCCGCTTAGCGGTTATGTATTACGTGCGTTACCCGCTCAGTTTCCGCCAAGTTGAGGATATCTTGCATGAGCGCGGCACTTTGATACGTGTTAGGCTTTGTCTGACAACACCGGCTTGACAGCAAATTGTTTAGCTAGGTATGATTATGAGATTCTTTTTGGTTTCTGTTAATGATTCCATCCAATTCTATTTAATGCAAAGGAAAAAGTTTATGAAAATCTTCAAATTGATATTTGTTGGACTTTTGTCCTCGTTGCTTATTAGC